>JBAVNY010000369.1:0-4672 GCA_049691535.1 Candidatus Acidiferrum sp. | reverse complement strand
TCCGGCCAGCAGGCCGGAGATTTGCGCGCCGGTTCGAATCGTTGCGTAATCGCCGCCTTCCGTGAACACCGAGACGGCCGGCACGCTGGTGGTTCCACGATGCGAGAACACTTGAATCACACCGGAGACCGCGTCGGTACCATAGATCGCCGACTCGGCGCCGCGCACCACTTCAATCTTATCTACATTGTCCAGCGTCAAAATTGAAAAATCGACGGCGCCGCCCGGAGGATTGATTGGCGTTCCATCGAGCAACACTTTGGTGAAGTTGGAATTTCCGCCATTCAGAAAAATCGAGGCGGTGCCTCCATTGGCGCCGGTTCGGCCGAAAGTGACGCCGGGAGAATAGGCGAGCACATCGGGAAGATTGACGGCTTGCCGATCGATGATTTCCTGAAGCGTAATGACATCGGTCGGCGCCGTAGTCTGCTGCTCGCGGGTCGGCTCCGTTTGGGCGGTCACGATAACACTTGAGGACAAGGGCTCAAGGTCCATGCGCAAGTTTGAGGTTTTCGATTCACCAGCCGTCACCGCCGTAACGATATCGCGCGTAGAAAAAGTCTGGCGAGAATATGTGATGCGATAGCGTCCCTCGGGCAGGGCGAGAGAATATTCACCCTCGTCGTTTGAAGAAGCCGTCCAAACTTTCTCCTTAGACTCCGCCTCCGGTTGCGCGGTTACCTGCACACCGCTCAATGGTCTGCAATAAGGATCGGTAAGAACGCCGGTGATACGTGCGCTAGAAGAATTGTTTTGCGGAGTTGCTAGGACCACCGAAGCTGCAGCAGAGACAAGAAAT
Source organism: Candidatus Acidiferrum sp. (assembly GCA_049691535.1). GTDB lineage: Bacteria > Acidobacteriota > Terriglobia > Acidiferrales > UBA7541 > Acidiferrum. The sequence continues at coordinate 3,873 of JBAVNY010000369.1, read as the reverse complement.
AAAACGAAGGTAAATGCAGAAAGCGTTTTCATGGTTCCTCCGCTCCCTCACGCGCGGGAGAGTAAAGGTTGGCCGGCGCAACGCAAACGTTACGCGGGCTGCAGACTTCGCCGGTATCCTGGCTTGGCGGCAAATCCGCGCTCCCAAATGTTCGGGTAACGCGCCCGCTACCTTCCCACCGCGATGCCCCGAAGAGCGAAACGCGGCAGTGGATGCGAGCTAGTAAATCCGCCTTACAGTCGCGCGGCGGCGACGGCCTTGCACCGTCTTCCCGTGCACGAAGTCTGCGGTGGTTGTGATGGGGCGCGGCGCCCGCTGTGGGTTGAAAAAATCGGTGAGAACGAAATCACCGGGTTAAGGTGGACGAGAGAATTACGTTTTTTCGAAAAGAGTGACACGCGGGCGCCCCGCGGGAGTCATCTCCACGGAAAGCGGCGCCTGAAAAACCTGCTCGAGGAGTTCACGCTGAAAAACGGTAGCGGGAGACCCGACCCGCAAACACTTTCCCTTTTGCAGCAGCACGACCTGATCAGCATATTCGCCCGCGAGGTTTAATTCGTGGGTGACAACTACGACGGTGTACCGATTTTCTGCGGCCAGCCGACGCAACGATTCCAGAAGATCGACTTGCGCGCCAATATCTAGATGCAGGGTAGGCTCGTCGAGCAAAAGCAGAAGCGGTTGTTGAGCCAGTGCTCGTGCCAAGATTACGCGTTGCTTTTCACCGCCGGAGATTTGGTCCATCCAACGATCGCTAAGATGCTCCGCGCCGACTTGAGCAAGGGCGTTTTTCGCGATGGCGATGTCGTGCTCCGTTTCGAAGCGAAGCGTGCGGCCATACGCATGACGGCCTTGCAACACAAATTCCCACGCGCGCGAAGGAAAGAGCAGGCGGCTCTCTTGCTGTACCAACGCGATACGTTGGGCACGCGTCTTCGGAGGAAGCGCGTGAGTGGCATACCCGTTTAAGAAAACGCGGCCGGAAAGAGGCTCCAGCGCGCCCGAAATAAGTCTCAGCAGCGTGGATTTGCCGCTAGCGTTCGGGCCTAGGATCGCTACGATTTCTCCTGGCTTGGCTTGAAAACTGAGAGCTTCAAGCGTGAACAGAGGGGCCTGCGAAGGATTCGGCGAGTAGACGTAGCTGGCCTGCTCCACCGTGAGACGGACGTCTGGATTGGAGCGCGGCTGCTCTCCTGCAGGCATCGGCGTGCGATGCGGGCTGCTCATGCCAGTCTCCGCCGCAGCAAATAGATAAAGAGCGGCGCGCCGGCCATGGCGGTCATCGCGCCTACCGGCAATTCGGATGGCGCAACCACGGTGCGCGCGAGCGTATCGGCAATGACTAATGCAATCGCTCCGCCCAGGGCAGACGCGGGTATCAGCATGCGGTGGTCGGAGCCGAAGATCAGGCGCATGACATGAGGAACAAGCAGGCCTACGTAACCGATCGCCCCGCTGACCGAGACGGCGAGACCGGTCAAAACCGAAGCCGCGAGATAAACGACGATGCGCACGCGCGGAACATCCACGCCAAGGTGCATCGCCTCTTTTTCTCCTGCCAGCAGCAGATTCAGGTCGGAGGCCGTGGTGTAAATCGCACCCGCCGCAATAACAAAACCGATGCCCAGAAGATAAAGAAGGCTTTTCGGTTGCGGCGTGGAAAGGTCACCCATCAGCCAGTAGGAAGCGCCGCGAAGATTGCCACCAGCGAGCGTAGACATCAGAAACATGATGACCGCGGAGAGGAACGACGCGGTGATGATGCCACCAAGCAAGAGTGTTCCGCTGTCGATCTGGCCGTCGCGGCGCCCCAGAAAATATACCGCTGCGATCGTGGCAGCTGCTCCGATAAAGGCGCCCAGCGGTGTGATTAGTCCGGCAAGTTCTGGGGAAAGCGCCAAGTGACTCTCGACGATGAGCGCCAGAATCGCGCCAACCGCCGCGCCTGAAGAAACTCCGAGGACATATGGATCAGCCAGAGGATTACGCAACAGCGCCTGAAAACTGGCACCTGCCACGGATAGCGACGCACCGACAACAATTCCAAGAAGTATGCGCGGAAGACGGATGTCCACTACGATCATGCCGTAATCCGTGGAGATGGCCCGGGTCTGGCCGAGAAGGACCCGAATGAGATCGCGGCCGAGGCCGTATAACGATACCTGCACGGCGCCCAACTTCAGCGCAATGACGACTACGACAAATAAAACCAGCAGCAGGACGCCACAGCGCAAGAGCAGCCGGCTGAAGGTCAACGGGCGCATGGGTACTCCTGGCCCGCTGAAAATGTCTCAGCCACGTTTTTCGCAGCCGTGGGTTTTTGCGGTGCTGGCGTCGGCGTGATGGTAGGAGCAGCGTCTTTTCCCGGTGTGGGAGCATCGAAAAACGCTTCAGGATGTAGTTGCCGCGCCAGTTCTTCAATGGCAGACACGATTCGCGGTGCGGGACGATTCACTGCTTCACTGATGACGGCGAAGCGGCGATTGTGCACTGCGTCAAGAATCCGCCAGCCCGGCCTGCTGGCTAACGCATCAAAATCTCTCGCAGCATTTTCGGAATGCGAAGCAGCAAACACGAGATACTCAGGCTGCAACCGCACGACCTCTTCCAGGTTGGTCTGTGGCCAATCCTTCGCCGAGTCAACGATAGAGATCGCTCCGGCTTTGTGAAGCGCATCAGCAATGAACGTGTCTTTCCCAATGGAAATCAACGGCTCCGTCCATACGATGAAAAGCACGCGGGTAGGCTGCACGTCCTTGAGTTTCGTCTGAAGGACGGCTAGACGCTGGACCATATCTTCGTCAAGGGACTTTCCGGTGTCTGGCGCGCCAAGAACAGTGGCCAGTTTCTCAGTGGAGGAAATAATTTCGTCAACGGTGTGGGGGTCGGTGGCGTAACTGGGTATTCCCAGTGTGTCGAGCGCGCGCACGGTGTCCAATCGATTGATGCTTTTCGTAACCAGAACAATGTCTGGGTGTAACGCCGCAATTTTTTCGAAATTTGGATTAATCGCGCCGCCCACTTTGGGTTTCTTCACCGCATCGGGAGGGTAATCGCAGTAGTCGGTGTCGCCCACCAATCGATCCTGCAGTCCCAATGCGTAAATCGTTTCCGTCAAGCTGGGCGCCAAGGACACGATACGCTCGATGGACACGGGTACGCGCAAAGTGCGCCCCGTTTCATCGACGATTTCTCGTGTTTCGGCTGGCAGTGGGGCAGCGTGAGCGAGATTCTGTGCGCGCAACCCGGCAGCGGGAAATACGACACAGGCCAACACGACAATCAGCTCCTTTAGCAAGGATTTGCGAAAACTTTGCGGCACGATTTCCCCTGACGAGAGTCTCCAAAATGATGCCCAACAAAAAAGCCCCGCGGAGACGGGGCTAGCACAGGCGGCGTTCTCTCTCGCGAAGGACACGCAGCCATTCCGGCTTGGGAGGGTAGCCTGGCTCACAGCACTTCTGCTGATTACAGTGGCGGGACCGCGGCCGATTTGCACGGCACTTCCCCACTTCCCTGGCCGGTTGAAATGTCGATTCAGTGTACGGTCCGCTTGGAGGGGTGTCAATGGAATCAAGGCTATTTTCCTGTCAGGAAAATCAGCGATTCTTCCAATTCGGTTTGCGTTTCTCCACCAGCGCGCGCAAACCTTCCTGAGAATCTTCCAGGCGATACAGTTCATTCAGAAAAATGTCCATGGACTTTTTCAGGCCGTCGCGCAACGACAAGCCCATGCCGCTGAGGATTGCCTTTTTGGCCATCGTCAATACCGGAGCCGAATGCCCAGTGATCCTAGCGATAAGGTCATTCACTGTCGCGTCGAGTTGCGCTTCGGGAACCAGGCGATTCACCAGTCCAAGTTCCACGGCACGT
>JBAVNY010000368.1:0-6165 GCA_049691535.1 Candidatus Acidiferrum sp. | reverse complement strand
CCGACTTGAAGATCCTGAATCATGACCTCGTCCAAATTTATGGGGAGAGCGGGATTTTCGAAACGAATCAGTTTTTCGGGGGCGTTAATGGTGATGCCCAAGGTGGCGCGCAGAAGCAAATAGGCGCTGCCGGAAGCCCACGCCTGTGGAGCGCAGGCTACGGGGTAGAGAGTGGGACCGTGAGATTCAACGCGTTTGTGAAAGCCGCAGAACAATTCGGGAAGACGATTGAGATCAACCTGAAGACTGGCTTCGTAAAGTCCGGAAAGGATTTGAACGGCTTTGGATTGAAAGCCGTAAAGAGAGAGTCCCAAGGCAATGAGGGCGTTGTCGTGCGGCCAGACAGAACCGTTGTGATAGGACATTGGATTGTAGCGGACTTCGCCGGCGGCCAAAGTGCGAACGCCCCATCCACAAAACATGGATTCGCTCAGCAACGTGTCTGCGGTGATGGCGGCATGGGATCGATCGGCAATTTTGCAGAAGAGGGCGTGGCCGGCATTGGAGGAACGGACGCGGCACTGTTCTTTTTTGCCGTCGAGAGCGAGGACGTAGGAGCGGAGTTCCTCGTTCCAGAAAGATTGTTCGAAACGCTGCTGCAATTGGATAGCTTGCTGGTCGAGTTGGGAGGCAAGATCCGCTTCGCCTAAGGCGCGAGCAATGGCTGCGGCAGAAAGTTTGGCGGCATAGACATACGCTTGGACTTCGCAGAGTGCGATGGGTGCTTCGGCGATGCGACCATCGGCATGCATGATGGAATCGCCAGAGTCTTTCCAGCCCTGCTGCAAAAGGCCTTCGGGAGTTTTGCGGGCATATTCGACAAAGCCGTCGCCATCGGAATCGCCGTAGCGGTCGATCCATTCCAAGGCTTTGAGAATGTTGGGCCAGATTTTTTTGAGGAATGGAAGATTATTGGTGCGTCGAAAATAGGCGCCGGCGAGAAGAACGAAAAGCGGAGTGGAATCGACACTGCCATAATATTTTCCGAATGGAACTTCTTTTAAGGCGGCCATTTCACCGCGCCGCATTTCGTGCACGATCTTGCCGGGCTCGGCATCCTGTTCGGCGTTTTTTTCCGTGGCCTGAGTGCTGGCGAGATAGGTTAGAACACCTTCCGCGATGGAAGGAGCGAGCCAAAGACACTCAAGAGCGGTGATGATGCCATCGCGGCCGAACACGGTGTTAAACCAAGGAACACCGGCGTAGGGATAGCCGGCTTCCGGATTGCCCTGGATGAGCATTTGCAAGTCGGCTTCGGACCGACTGAGCCAAATATTGAAGCGTTTGTTGGAAGTGGAGACCTGGCTATTACCGAAGATGCTGTGATCGCACTGAGTTCGGCGGGCTGAAAAAGCCTCTTTGTAGGGCTGAATATTTCTTCCAGAGGAATTACGTTCGCAAACGGCAGTGAGAGAAATCGCGGATTCTTCTTTGGGCTGCAATTTGAGTTGGAAACGGGCGCTGTTCTCGGAGATAGAGGTGGGCTGCGGGGAAAAACGAAGGCAGGTGGTGCGAAGAGCGTTGTCGAGGCCCTGATAACTTAAGAGGACGGAGTCATTTTCGAGGTGAACTGGGAGCAGTTGGCCTTTTTTGCGCCGGGGAGTGCCGCGAACTTCGAAAATGTCGGCGAAGTCTGCGCCGAAATCGAAAGAGAGGGCCAGGTCGATGGGATCGAGGCCGTAGTTGGTGAGGCGAAGATGTTCGTAGCAAAGACCGTCGTCGAGAAACTTGGAACGATAAATGTGGACGATACCGCGCGGGATGGTGACGCGACCATTGGCGGCCGTGCTATCGAGATTGGTGAGATCGACAGACAGGAAGGCGTTATCGTCTTGGATGGTGGAACTCAACAGCAGTGGAGCTTTGCCGTGAAGGCGCAGAGTCATACGGCTGAGATGGCGAGTCTCGGCGTAGAAAAGTCCCAGCTGGCCGTTGCCTACTGTTTCGATATCGCCGTAGCGGTTAAAGACGCCAAAAGTGTCGCCATACTTGAGGACGCGGGTACGGTCATCAGCGAGGGCCGAAGAAGCGAGGACGTAGTACTTATCTTTGACGCGAATAATATCGGCCAACGGTTGCTCCTGACGAGAATGTGCTCCTGTGGAGAGAAGTCACTTCAGGAGGGCTGGGGGTGCTCCTTCGAATTCGGCCAATTCTGACTCGTTGAATTCGCGGAGCACCCGATTATAAAGGGAGATGTAGTCGACGGCCATACGTTCATCGGTGAAACGCTGTTCGAAAACGCGCCGGCAGGTGCGGCGATCGATTTCTGAGATGCGAGGAACGCAGGCCACGGCAGATTCCATGTCTTCGACCACAAAACCGGTGACCTTGTTGGAGATAATTTCCGGGACCGAGCCGCGATGGAAGGCGATGGTGGGAGTGCCGCAAGCCATAGCCTCGATCATGGTAAGGCCGAAGGGTTCGGGCCAGTCGATGGGAAACAGATAGGCATAGGCGTTGGAGAGAAATTCGCTTTTCTGGCTGTCGCCAATTTCACCGATAAATTCGATGAGGGGATGACCGAGCAAGGGTTTGATCTCGGCGTCGAAGTAGGCTTGATCGACCTTGTCGATTTTGGCGGCGATTTTGAGTTTCATGCCGGATTGAATGGCTATCTCAATGGCACGGTCAGGACGTTTTTCGGGTGAGATGCGGCCGAGAAAGGCGAGATAGTCTCCGGGCTCATAGCGGGGCTTGTAAAGCTTGGGTGAAAGACCGTGATAGACGTTGCCGATCCAGTTCGCGGCGGGAAGCGGCAGGCGCTGAGAATAGGAGATCGAGATTACCGGCTCATCGTAGAAATGGCGGTAGAGCGGTTGCAGGTCGGGAATGTCCAGGCGGCCATGCAGGGTGGTAATGCTGGGAAGAGGTAGATTCTTGCTCGAAGGGAAATGGCAGTAGTCGGTGTGGAAGTGCAGGAGATCGAAGTTCGCGGATTGCTGGATGACTTGATTCAAAGAGATGATGTGATACGGGAGCGGATCTTGGCACTTCGGGTTCAGACGAAGCGCGGTGGAACAAGGTGAGACTAAAGTGGCAGAGGTCAGCGAATCGCCGCTGGCGAACAGCGTGACATCGTGGCCGAGTTTGACAAGCTGCTCGGTGAGATGGGAAACGACGCGTTCTGTACCTCCATACAACCTGGGTGGCACGCTTTCATAGAGTGGAGCGATTTGAGCGATACGCAAGATGGGTCCCCTAGACTTCTTGTGTCTCGACTGCTGTTACGCGTCGAGTGTAAGTCGCATAGCATACGTAGCTTGCGGCGGTGGAGGGCGAACGCAAATCGGCGGAAGTCCTAGTTCATTACGAAATAAGCTGTATGGAATTCGGTAAGGTTTAGTGCCGCGATTGCTGGATGAATCAGGGCGAAACTAGGGTTTCTTTTGAAGAATGCTTCGCCCATGGTCGGAAGCGGGGGAGATCCAAGGCCCGCAGAAAACGGAGCTCGTTTCTTGAAGATAAGGCGGATTGTCCCCGAAGGCACTGATACGAAAAGAGAAATCGACGTCGCATGTGTGGCTGCTGCCGGCAGCGGAGTCTTCGCGGGTGGGGATCATTATTATTTTGACGTATTTAATTGGGTTGGGCAGATTCAATGACATCGTGGCTGGGTCGACGACGGTGTTCTACTTGGTGGCTTCGCACGCAATGAGCTGGTCGAGCTATACGTGGCATTTTTTTCTGCCGACGGCGCTGGGGAATCGTCTAAGTCCACTTCTTCCGCCTCTCCCGAGGCTCGGAAATTCCAGGCATGCCTACCCTGACTGCCTGATTGTTCGGTTTGGGGACCTCCCGAATCATTGAGCGAGGGGTGAACCTTGAGAATAACAAGAAAAGTCTTGGACAGTTTGCGAGCGCCAGGAATCGAGGATCCGAATCCACGTGCGCCGATGCCGCAGCCTCCGGGACCGGGACTACCTCCGGGAAAAGAACCTGATCCGCAACTGCCGGGCCCCGATCCTGATCCTGAATTGCCACCCATGCCAGGGCCCGGAGGACCGGGATTGCCACCTTTGCCTACCGACATCTAGTGGGAGCAGCCTAACCGAGACTGCTGGATGCACTGACGGAGAACAAGCAATGACGGCTTCGAAAGAGATGTTCAGGTGCGGGTATAAAGCTTGTGAGTGTGAGGTAGAACAAGAGGGCGAGTTCTGCGGTCCGACCTGCGCGGCAGAAGATGTCGGAACGGTAAGTATCGGCTGTACGTGCGGACATCCGGGGTGTGTGGGGCTGGAGCTTGGGCAGCAGGGCCCGAAGTTGCAGCCTGCTTAGACGTGACGAAAAAAGACAAGAACCCCGTACGGGAGTACGGCGTGTGGGGACACCCAGGAAAAAGACTTACATCGGGACCACCTAAGAGCATAGACAGGAATGTGTCTGTGCTACAGGAGACGTCTAATTTTACTGTAAGTCATCCCTACATGGAACGATGTATGGAGGTGTAGGGTCTCGCCGAATATGCTCTTCGTTTCCGTTAGGGAACTGTTAAAGACTAAAAGCGAAATATAGGGAGTTGCAGGAAGCGCCAGCTCACAAGGCAGTGGGCTAAGTGTTGGTTGGAGGATGAGCTGGATGCGGATTTTGGTGGCCGATGACCACGAACTGGTTCGAAAAGGAATCTGCTCCGTTCTAGCCACCGAGCCATCGCTGCTGGTGTGCGGTGAGGCGGTGGATGGTCGCGACGCGGTAGAGAAGGCGAGGGCGCTGCAGCCAAATGTTGTGGTGATGGACATCGGCATGCCCAACATGAACGGACTGGAAGCAACCCGCGAGATCAAGAGAATTCTACCGGACACGGAAATTCTGGTTTTGTCGCAGCATGACGCGCCCGAAATGGTGCGGCAAGCGTTTAATGCTGGGGCACGAGGGTATGTCGTAAAGTCGGGTATCTCCAAAGACCTCTTGGTAGCGCTGGCGCAGATCAAGAATCGGGAATCCTTCGTCACGCCGAAAGAGATCGGCGAATCCAACGGAAATCTAGACGCGCAGGAGATCCTGCAGCGGAGTGCGGCTTACGAGAGAGCGCTGCGCGAGAGCGAGGAGCGGTTTCGGTCGGCCATGAACAACATGGCGGAGGGCGTGTACACGCTGGACTCGCAAGGGCAAGTGACGTTCATCAATCGATCGGCAGAAGAAATGTTGGGGTGGGAGATCGCGGAACTGTTGGGCAAGAAGATGCACGACGTGATGCATTACAAACATCAGGATGGCACAAAGTTCCCTGCCGCGGATTGTCCCATCGTGCGGGTGATCGAGGACGGAAACGAACTTAGGGAATTCGAAGACATCTGTATTCGGAAGGACGGGACTATTTTCCCGGCGGTGTTCAGTTCCTCTCCCATTCAAATTGAAGGAAAAATCGCCGGCATTGTGGTGAGTTTCCGCGACGACACGCGGAGGCGGGAGACGGAAGAAGCGCTGCGATACAGCGAAGGATTGTATCGAGCGATTGGGGAGTCTATCGACTACGGGGTGTGGATCTGCGATGCGCAGGGGCGAAATGTGTACTCGAGCCCATCGTTTCTGGAATTGGTGGGACTGACGCAGGAGCAGTGCTCGGAAATGGGATGGACCCATTCGCTGCACCCTGAGGACGCGGCAGGAACGGTGAAAGCCTGGCAGAAATGTGTGCGAGAGGGCTGCTTCTGGGAACGGGAGCACCGATTCCGAGGTGTGGATGGCAAGTGGCACCACATTCTGGCGCGCGGCGGTCCGATTCGAAATCCAGAAGGAAAGATCCTGTATTGGGCAGGAATTAATTTAGATATTCAGAAGCGCAGAGAATCGGAACTGGCGCTGCTGCGAAGCACGACGCAATTTCAACTGGTAACCGACACGATGGCGGTGGCAGTTACGCGATGCAGCCGGGACCTGCGGTTTATGTGGGTGAATCCACGATATGCGGCGTGGGTAGGCAAGCCGGCGGAACAAATTGTGGGTCACTCGATTAAGGAAGTATTGGGGAAAGAAAGGTTTGAACAGCTGAAGGGATACATTACGCGGGTGCTGGAAGGCAAGCCGGTTTCTTATCAGGAACAAATTCACTTTGGAGGAATCGGATCGCGGTGGATTTCCGTGGCGTATTCGCCAACGTTTGATGCGGAGGGGGTTGCGGACGGGTGGGTAGCGTCGCGGGTGGACGTGACGGATCGCAGA
>JBAVNY010000367.1:0-4355 GCA_049691535.1 Candidatus Acidiferrum sp. | reverse complement strand
CTCCGGGGTATTGAATTCCACGACCAACGTCGTATTGACCGAAGTCGAGAAGGGGAGATCGTTCGACGAGGCGATCAAGCGTGCGCAAGCGTTGGGCATTGCCGAAACCGATCCATCGCAAGATTTGGATGGATGGGATTCGGCGATTAAGGTTGCCGCGCTGGCCATCGTGCTCCTCGGTGTTCCCGTCAAGATGGAGCAAGTACTGCGCACCGGTATTCGCGAATTAAGCGAGGAGAAAATCCGATCGGTTCGCTCCGCAGGGATGCGTTACAAATTAGTTTGTCGTGCGGAACGGCGTGGTGATGGCGCAGACTGTCGCGTTGGACCCGAATTGCTGTTGATGACCGATCCGATGGCTGGGCTAGAAGGCACGAGTTCGGCGATCCGCTTTGATATGGATGTTTTTGGCTTGTCGCTCGTCGAGCACAATCCCGGTGTGGAAGCTACGGGCTACGGATTGCTCGCAGATTTCGTACGCGCCGTTCAAACCTAGTTCTTATAATTCAATCAGCCACAAAGAATTCGAGAAACTAACCTGCTCTCGTCCCGTTGGGTACCGGCCTTTCTGGAAGTGCCAGAGCCGGTTTGATGCCGTCCGCATATCCCAAATCAAACAGCATCCCTTCGGACAGTTCTCCCGCCATTTTGCGCGGCTCAAGATTCACGATGAACAGTGCCTGCTTGCCAACAATCTCCCGCGGATTCTCTCGCTCCTTGCGAATGCCAGCCAGAACGTTCCGCATATGATCGCCGAAATTAACCTTCAGCCGCATCAGTTTTTCAGAGTTAGGCACTTCCTCCATTTGTTCGATGGTGCCAACACGTATATCCAGAACTTCCCATGCCACAAATTCGACGATGGGTTTAATTGGTGCGGGAATAAATTCGCTCATACGCGGCCTCGAAAGTTAGATGCGTATTCCGGCGTAGAAATCTCCGCAGCGCAGCGTGAATCGCGGATCGGGGCTTCGGCCACCATGCGCAGCGGGATTACACCAGCCCAGACAGGCAGTTCGTAGTCCGGCGCATCATCTTCGACATCACCCGTCCGCACTTTTGCGGATACTTCATCTAAAGGAAGCTTCAGAATGCTGGTGGCTTTGAGTTCTTTTTCGCTTGGCTGACGCGCGTCATTCCACCGTCCTGGTATGAGCTTCTCGGTGAAGGCCCGCAACGCCTCAAGTTTTTCCGCTGGATCCGCGATCAGGTCCGCAGTTCCCAGAGCAACCACCGAGCGATAATTCATGGAATGGTTGAACACCGAGCGCGCCAGCACCAGGCCATCCGTCAACGTCACCGTGATGCACACGGGCAAGTCTGAGCGTGCGCCACGCAACATGCGGCTGGCGGCCGATCCGTGGAAATAAATGAAATCGTCGATGCGCGCATACATCGTAGGGATCACGAAGGGCTGGTCTTCAACCGCGAAACCGACGTGGCATACGAATCCTTCATCCAGAATGCTATAAATTGCTGCCCGATCGTAGACGGCCCGATTGGCTTCGCGGACCACACGGGTGCGGTCGGTTGGGGAAAATGTTTCTGACACAGGATCCTCGCTGGTGATACGGGGCGCAGAGTTGATAGCCGGCGCCGAACGGCATGAGTGGAGAACGACCCTGATGCTAACACGGCTCGCAACGAAAAATGCCAGCGTGTGCCGCGTGGCTGCAATGTTCACGGCTCTATGAGAAACTTAATCGCTCGACCGTTTGCCACAATTGCTTGCTCGATGAAACTGGAGCTATGAGTACACCCGGACTAGATGTAAGCGCCGCGACACCTTTGGATATCGCTTGGGTACGCGCGCAATTTCCTTCGTTGCAATTACAGGTTGCCGGACATCCCGCGGCGTTCCTTGACGGTCCCGCGGGGACCCAGGTGCCCACGCAGGTGATGCACGCGATCCAGACTTACTTGATGAACTCGCTGGCGAACACCGGCGGCGCCTTCCTTACCAGTCGCCGGAATGACGAGATGATTGCCAACACCCGGCAGGCCATGGCCGATTTTTTCAATTGCCAGCCCAACGAGGTGGTGTTCGGGCAGAACATGACCACCATTACCTTTGCGATTTCGCGGGCGATTGGGCGCGACCTTCAGGCTGGCGACGAAATCCTCCTGACCACACTCGATCACGATGCAAACTTCTCTCCGTGGAAAGCGCTGGAAGAAAAAGGCGTGGTGATTCGCCAAGTGAATATTCACGAATCGGATTGCACATTAGATCTAGGTGATCTGAAAAGCAAGTTGAACGAAAGGACGAAGCTTGTTGCTGTCGGGTACGCGTCCAATTCCGTGGGCACGATCAATCCTGTCGCCGACATTATTAAGTGGGCGCACGAAGTTGGCGCATTGACCTACATTGATGCCGTTCATTATGCGCCGCATGGGCTGATCGATGTAACTGCCTTGGACACTGATTTTCTGGTTTGCTCGCCTTACAAATTTTTCGGACCGCACATGGGCGTGTTGTACGGCAAGCGCGAACATCTGCGACGTTTTCGTCCCTATAAAGTGCGGCCTTGCAGCGACCAGGTTCCCGACCGCTGGGAAACCGGCACGCAGGTGGAAGAACTAATCGCGGGAATCGGTGCGGCCGTGGAGTACCTGGCTGAATTGGGTCACCGCAGTGATCCGCAGGCGAAAACGCGTCGCGAATCGCTTACCACCGCATATCGCACCACTGTTGCATACGAAACGCGGTTGCTGACGCAACTGATCGAAGGATTGCAATCCATTCCAGGAATGCATATTTACGGAATCACCGATCCGCAGCGTTCCAAGGAGCGCTGTTCCACGATTTCGCTGCGCATCGGCAATCATCATCCCACCGCCGTAGCCTCGTACCTTGGTGATCGCGGCATCTTCACCTGGGATGGAAACTACTACGCTTTGAATTTAACCGAACGGCTTGGTGTCGAAAGTTTGGGCGGCATGCTGCGCATCGGCTTGGTGCACTACAACACTATGGACGAAGTGGAACGGCTAGTCGCCGCCTTGCGCGAATTTGCCAAGAAATAATTTTCGTGGATACGCTAGCGGACGCTCCGCGCTAACGGCTGTCTGGGAACTCATCGTCAAAGAGAGCGAACAAAGAGAGCTATGGCTAAACGACCGAAACCCGTTGTACTCACAGTGTTGGATGGATGGGGCTACCGCGCCGAAACCAACGGCAACGCAATTGCCCTTGCGCGCAAGCCCACCTACGATGAACTGCTGCGCAAGTTTCCGAATACCCTGATTCAGACCTCAGGTCCCGCGGTCGGTTTGCCTCCCGGACAAATGGGGAATAGCGAAGTAGGGCACCTGAATATCGGTGCGGGGCGCATCGTGCACATGGACATTACGCGCATCGACTTGCTGGTCGCCAACAGGCAATTGGATCAGGTGCCGCTATTTCAGCAGGCGATGGAACGCGGCCGGCAACGCCAATTGCATTTTATCGGTTTGCTCAGCGATGGCGGAGTGCACTCGCACATCAATCATTTGTTTGCGCTGTTGGAAATGGCCAAGCAACAAAAGGTAGAGAAGGTTTTTGTGCACTGCTTTCTCGACGGACGCGATACGCCGCCGAACAGCGGCCGTGATTTCGTTCGAAAGTTGCAGCAGAAGATGCGTGAACTGGGTGTGGGAGAAATCGCCTCTCTCATCGGCCGCTACTATGCGATGGATCGCGACAATCGCTGGGAACGCATTGAACTTGCTTATCGCGCCATGGTGCATGGCGAAGCCGAAACGAAAAGCAGCGATCCAATTGCAGCTCTGCAACACAGCTACGAACAGGGTGTTACCGACGAATTTGTGAAGCCAATTGTGATCACTCGCGGTGAAGCCCCCACGGCGCCTCCGGTTGGACTGATTCGCGATGACGACGGGGTGATCTTTTATAACTTCCGAGCGGATCGCGCCCGCCAGATAACTTTTGCCTTGGAAGCTCCGGAGTTGGACAAGTTCCAGGATCCCAAACGCCCGAAAAATCTATTCTTTGTAGGCATGACCAAGTACGACAAGAATTGGACCTGGCTGAAATGCATAATCACGCCGGGAAAAATGGAGCATATTCTGGCGCAGGTCTTTCAGGAGCTGCAGTACAAAAACCTGCGTTGTGCGGAAACGGAAAAGTACGCACACGTCACTTACTTTTTTAATGGTGGCGTGGAAAAGCCGTTCAATGGCGAGGAGCGCATCCTGGTGCCCTCGCCCAAAGTGGCCACCTACGACTTGAAGCCGGAAATGTCTGCGGCAGGCATTACGGACACCGTCGTGAATGCCATCGAAAAAGGCGAATTCGACGCAATCATTATGAATTATGCCAACGCCGACATGGTCGGTCATTCTGGCAAGCTGGA
>JBAVNY010000366.1:0-1545 GCA_049691535.1 Candidatus Acidiferrum sp. | reverse complement strand
TTGTTCCTGAGGACCACCATTTCCAAGGGCTGATCCTTGGTCCGGTTGAGCAATTGGACTAACGCCGCAAGGGCGGGAATTTCCTGGCCATTTGCGCTGATGAGGCGGTCGCCGACTTGGAGCCCGGCTTTTTCCGCGGGCATGCCCGGTTCAACGGTGGTCAAAGTAACGCTCGATTCCTGCGGCACCCAGCCCATGGCGCCATACTGGTTCGGACCGAACGGCTCAGGAGTCAATTCCTTCTCCACGACTTTGCCGTCACGCTCGATAGCGAATTTCAGTGGCTGGTTCGGACTGAGGGCGTCCTTGACATCGACTTGCTCCCAGTTAGGGTTCTCGATTTCCTCGACGCGAACAATCTTGTCGCCGCGCTGAATGCCGGCTTTTTCCGCGGGAGTGTTTGGAGTTACCCATCCCACCACAGCCGGTTCGTCCAATACTGCCGGATATTCGTAGTGCACCATGTACACGCCAGTGAGAAGGGCAATGGCCAGCATGATGTTCATCGCGGGTCCAGCCAAGGCCACGATAAACCGCTGCCAACGTGGATGCGACAGAAACTCTCCTGCGTCACCCGTGCGTTCGTCCATCGGGTTCTCGCCCGACATCTTGACGTAACCGCCGAGCGGAATCGCGCTGATGCGATAGTCGGTGTCGCCCCTCTTGAAGCCCAGCAAACGCTTGCCGAATCCGATGGAAAAAACTTCCACCCTTACGCCGAAATACTTAGCTGCGGCGTAGTGGCCGAATTCATGAATCAGGATCATGAATCCGAGCACAATCCCCATGTCAAAAACGGTATGAAGAACAGACAGGAGCTGGGACATATTCTTCAGATTACTCCATTATTCATATTACGAAATGGCCCTGATGGGCGATCCCTTTCGGCAGCGTTGCTTCACGATTTCGCTTGCCAAAAGGCGGGCCTCAGTGTCCAGAACAAGTACCTTTTCTATAGATTCCAAAAGTCCGGCTGGCGTTGCAGCCATCGTTTCTTCGATCACGCGCGGGATGTCCTCGAATCCGATCTGCTCCTCGAGAAAGGCCGCCACCGCCACCTCATCGGCCGCGTTGAGGGCGATCGTCTTTCCGCCTCCGGTTTCGGCTGCCTCGTAAGCCAAACGCAGACAAGGGAATTTAGCCATATCCGGCGTATAGAAATCGAGGTGCCGTAGGTCCATGATCGAGAAGCGCAGGTCTGACGGGATCCGATCCGGATGAGTCAACGCATACAGGATCGGCAGACGCATGTCCGTCACCGAAATTTGAGCAAGTATGCTGCCATCCACGAATTCGACCAGAGAATGGATCGTAGACTGCGGATGCACAACGACTTGCACGCGCTCGGGCCGCACGTTGAACAACCGGCACGCCTCGATCACCTCGAAACCCTTGTTCATCAATGTGGCCGAATCGATTGTGATTCGGTTTCCCATTTTCCAGTTGGGATGTGCGAGGGCCTGCTTGGGGGTTACATGGCTGAGCTTCGAAATAGGAGTCTTTCTAAATGGGCCGCCGGAAGCGGTAAGCACGAGCCTCTTTACT
>JBAVNY010000365.1:0-5160 GCA_049691535.1 Candidatus Acidiferrum sp. | reverse complement strand
ATCACATAGTCCTCATGAGGGCGACAACCACCCTTGGCTGAGTGTACCGGGATCTTCCACTCGCGATACCCTAGCCTGGCATTTCCGGGGCGGATATCAAAGAAATGTGTGGGAACGTATCTTGGGTCGCGACCCCCAAGCGAGAAATCTCCGAGCGCTAACGCTCGAACCGCCGCCTGAGGCCAACACCGCTAGTGGAACACTGAGCCATTCGCGAAGGCCAGTGACTCCGTACCCATCGCTTCGCGGATCACCGGCATCTGATGTGATGACGCTCACTGACTTAGCAATTGCATTATGGTAATAGCACTCCATCCAATAACGGGAAGAATCAGAAACTTTGGCATGGGGTGTTGGACCGAGGCGCCCGCTGAAAGTGGTATCGATTGTCGGGGCACGACCGCAGTTTATAAAAGCTGCAGCAGTGGGCCGGGTCCTGCGTCAACAACACAGGGAAATCCTAGTCCATACCGGACAACATTACGACTACGAGATGTCGGGTATTTTCTTCGACGGCCTGGAGTTACCTCCTCCCGACGTCAATTTAGGGGTCGGTTCTGCAACGCATGGAGTGCAGACTGGGGCAATGCTAGCGCGGATCGAGGAGTTGCTGATGACGGAGCGGCCGGAATGGCTCGTCATCTACGGTGATACGAATTCCACCTTAGCGGGAGCGTTGGCTGGTTCCAAGTTGAGCGTGAAGATAGCGCACGTCGAAGCTGGCCTGCGAAGTTTCAATCGGCGGATGCCCGAGGAGATCAATCGGATTGTCGCCGACCATCTGTCGAATTTGCTGCTTTGTCCAAGCAATACAGCGATAGAAAATCTCGCAGCGGAAGGCGTCACCGAGCATGTTCATCTCGTCGGAGACGTCATGTTGGACATCCTGACCTGGGCGAAGCAACGTGCAGCGACGAATCCGCCAACGATACTGGAACGTCTTGGACTTAGAAAGAAAGCCTACGTGCTGGCCACGTTGCACCGCAGTGAGAACACGGATGATTTGTGCCGGCTGGCATCCATTCTGAAATCATTCAATTCTCTACAGCAACTTGTTGTCTTTGCGGTGCACCCGCGAACCCGCCGGGCCATCGAGTCGGTGAATTACCAATTCAATGCGAACGTGCGACTCATTGAACCAGTGGGCTACCTGGACATGGTGAGCTTGAGCGATGGCGCCACGTTGATCCTGACGGATTCCGGGGGCTTGCAAAAGGAAGCTTACTGGCTTGCTGTGCCTTGCATCACGTTGCGAGAGCAAACGGAATGGGTAGAAACCATAGAGACCGGATGGAACACATTGGTGGGATGCGATTCGGAAAAGATAGTCCAGGCAGTTTGCTCATTCGCTCCACCTACATTGCATCCGGCACTATATGGGGACGGCTGTGCGGCGGCCAGATGCGTTGAACTTTTGCAGTAAGGGAGGGGAAAAATGCAGAACATACCGCTGAGCGAAGCCAAGGCTAAGGTGGCGGTGGTGGGAATCGGCAACTGGGGCAAAAACCTGGTGCGAAATTTTCACGAACTTGGTGCGCTGGCCGCTCTTTGCGACGTGAGGAGTTCTGTAGAGGAACAATACCACCAAGAACTGAACGATGTGAAATTTTACCGAGAGTACAGCCAGGTCCTGGCGGACCGAGATATTGCCGCAATCGTTCTGGCGACACCTGCCGTGACGCATTATGAGATGGCCCGGCAAGCTCTGGAATCAGGGAAGGATGTATTTGTCGAGAAGCCGTTGGCGATTGATGTGCAGGAAGGTGAGCTACTGGTAACGCTGGCGACGGAGAACCGGCGAATTCTGATGGTCGGACATATCCTCCGCTACCATCCGGCAGTCATCAAGTTACAAACGTTGATTGAGGAAGGAGCTCTGGGCCAAGTCGAGTATCTGTATTCCAACCGGCTCAACATCGGCAAGATCCGTACGGAAGAAAATATTTTGTGGAGCTTTGCGCCGCACGACATCTCGGTGATTCTGGCACTCCTGAATGAAATGCCGACCAGCGTTTGCTGTCACGGCAGCGCTTATCTGAATCGTGGTGTGTGTGACGTGACGTTGAGCCACTTCGATTTTGCCAGTGGGGTAGAAGCCCACATCTTCGTGAGCTGGTTGCACCCGTTCAAAATGCAGCGCCTTGTGGTTGTGGGCTCGCAGAAAATGGCGGTCTTCGATGACACGGTGAAAGACAAGCTGGTGTTGTATCCACACAAGATCGAATGGCGAAACCGGATACCCGTGGCGGTGGAAGCGAAGGGGGAAGTCGTCACGTTGCCGGACCGCGAACCATTAAGAGAAGAGTGTCAGCACTTTTTGGAGTGTCTAGAATCGAGAAGTGCGCCAACCAGCAACGGGGAGGAGGGGCTGCGAGTCTCCCGAGTGCTGGATGCCTGCCAGCGTTCACTTTTGAACGGGGCAAACGCGGTGGCACTAGCCAGGTGCAACCTGTCCAGGTCCCAAGAAAGGAAGGAATCAAAGGTGTTCGTACACGAATCGGCTTATGTGGATGCGGAAGCCGAAATTGGTGATGGGACAAAAATCTGGCACTTCTCGCACATTATGAAGGGCGCAAAGATCGGCGAGCGGTCGGTGATCGGTCAGAACGTGAACGTTGATGGAAGGGCGATCATAGGGAATAACGTAAAGATACAGAACAGCGTGTCGGTGTATTCCGGTGTGGTGGTGGATGACGACGTGTTTCTTGGGCCGTCGTGCGTGTTCACAAACGTCTCGAATCCGAGATCGCAGGTGAATCGACATTCGTTATACGAGACTACGCATCTGATGCGTGGTTGCACGATTGGCGCAAATGCAACACTTGTTTGCGGATTGACCATCGGGCGTTACGCGTTTATAGCAGCGGGCTCGGTCGTCACGAAAGACGTGCCGGACTACGCTCTGGTTATGGGCAACCCAGCCCGCAGGGTGGGATGGATGAGCCGCCACGGTCATCGGCTCTGCCAACCTGATTCAAACGGGTGCCTGCGCTGCCCGGAGACGGGATTCCGTTACAAAGAGACGGCGCCCGGTGTACTGCGGTGCTTGGACTGGGATGAAGAAAAACCGTTGCCGGCAGAGTGGAGCAAGGGCATCAAGTCTTACCGGCAGTTGAAGGAGGAGGCTGCGTATGCACGTACCTCTACTGGATCTTAAAGCCCAATACGCCACGATCAAGGGCGAAATTGAGGCAGCAATCGCCAGCGTGATGGACTCGCAGCATTTCATTTTGGGGCCGAAGGTCGAAGAATGCGAGCGAGCCATCGCGCAATATTCTGGATGCCGTTACGCGATTGGGGTGACGTCCGGCAGTGATGCATTGTTGATGTGCCTGATGGCGGAAAGCATCGGCGCAGGCGATGAAGTGATCACCACGCCGTACACTTTTTTTGCGACGGCAGGAGCGATTGCGAGGGTCGGAGCCAAGCCGGTGTTTGTCGACATCGACCGAATGACCTATAACCTCAATGCAAGTCAGATCGAGTCGCGAATCAGTGACAAAACTCGTGCGATTATTCCCGTTCATCTGTATGGCCAGATGGCGGATATGGACGCGATCATGGCCATCGCCCGGGAACACGGGCTGATTGTAATCGAAGACGCCGCTCAAGCGATTGGAGCCGAGGACAAATCCCGCCGGGCTGGATCGCTAGGCCATTACGGATGCTTCTCCTTCTTCCCCTCAAAGAATCTTGGCGCCGCGGGCGACGGAGGCATGATTGTAACTCAGGACGCAGAACGTGCCGAAAAACTGCGCTGCTTGCGCGTTCATGGATCAAAACCGAAATATCATCACAAGATTATCGGAGGCAATTTCCGTTTGGACGCTCTCCAAGCGGCAATCATTTCCGTTAAATTGACGCATCTGGATTGCTGGACTGCGGGAAGACAGAAAAACGCGCAGTTTTATGAGAGATTTTTCACCGATGCGGGGATTTCAGGGCCTTGCAAAGATGGACATTTCGTAACGCTACCACGTGCTAGTCAGACCCGTCATATTTATAACCAGTACGTGATCCGTGTATCCAAGCGCGACGAGTTGGAGGAACTGTTGAAGCAGCGTGGGATTGGGACGGAAATCTACTATCCCGTTCCGATGCACCTTCAGGAATGCTTTGGGTATCTGGAATATCACCTTGGAGACTTCCCGGAGACCGAAAGCGCCGCCCGTGAAACGTTGGCGGTTCCGATTTACCCGGAACTCTCGCAATCGCAACTAGAGTACGTTGCCGGGTGCATATGTGAATTCGTTTTGAAAGGCGCGCCGAATTCGATGCAGAAAGTGCGAGAGGCGTCGAAAGTCGGACTAATACCGTGATAGGAGTCATTTGTAAAAATGACCAAAGGGACGACGTGGCAGAGTTCTTCGAGCTCTTCAAGACCCCATGGGAGTTCCACCGACTTGGCCAAAAATATGACGTCGTGGCTGTAAGCGCCCGTGACGTTCCGCAAATCGACACGAAACTGCTGATCTTGTACGGGCCCGAGGAGAAGAGCAGCGACCAAGGCGACGGGTTTACCGCGGCTTCGTTACGTCGGGGTGGCTATCTAAGATACGAGGGGAACTCCGTGCCAGTCTACGGCGATCTTCTTGTATTTGAACATAAAACGGAGCGCGATGCATGCGTGACAAGCATTGCCGGGACCTGTGGCCTTCGAAGGCGCGTTGCAGAAAGGACTGTATTGCGGCTGGGGTATGACCTGTTTCAAGAGGTGCGGGTGCTCCTATCGAGAGGCCAGCCAGTTGAGAATGCGCACATCCCGACCCTGGATCTGCACATCCGGATGCTCAGAAATTGGGTGCTTGACGCAGGAATTGCTCTAATGGAAATCCCCCCTGTCCCTAGCGGAAAGAATTTCGTTGTGTGCCTGACGCACGATATCGATTTTGTGGGAATTCGAAAACACAAATTCGATCATACGATGTGGGGATTTCTCTACCGGTCGACCGTTGGAACGATCGGTAGACTTCTCAGAGGAAGAATCTCACTGGGGTACCTGTTGAGGAGTTGGAAGGCAGCGGTTTCGCTGCCATTTGTCTATATGGGATGGGCGCGAGATTTTTGGGAACCATTTGACTGGTACTTATCAGTGGAGGCCAATCTACCAGCAACATACTTTCTCATTCCCTTTAAGGGACGTGCCGGTGAGCGCGTTCC
>JBAVNY010000364.1:0-15725 GCA_049691535.1 Candidatus Acidiferrum sp. | reverse complement strand
ACGAACTAGTGCGTCGAGGCTTAAAGGAAGTGCTGCGCGACACGCGCTTTGCAGTGTGCGGCGAGGCGGAAAACGGCGAGCAGGGCGTAGAGCAGACGCTGAAGCTGAAGCCGAATCTGGTGCTTTTGGACATGAGCATGCCGGTGATGACTGGCCTGCAAGCCGCGAAGCAGATCCGCAAATTGGCTCCGGAAACGAAGATCATCATCGTGACCATTCATAATTCTCCGCAGATGCAAGCGGAAGCTGTGGCCGCTGGGGCCGACGGGTATGTTACCAAGATGAGTGCCGCGACGACGTTGGTTTCGGCCATGGAAGCATTGTTCGAAACGCCGGTACCGCAACCGAAAGCGGATCGGTTGCCAGCCCGTTTAACCTGAAGTTCGATTCCCCCCTCAATTCCCCGTTCATCTCTGTTTATCTGCCGGAATTCCGGATCCAGCCTGGCCGACTCGGTTTGCACGGGCTGAGGAGTTCGCGGTTACTGTCCTTTAGGCCCGTTGCGCGGTGCTACCGCGGCGCTATGCTGATGTCGGATGAGATTCCTGGGAAAGAAGAGGAATGAGCTGCTGGCGGCCCTGGCATTGCTTTGCGGGCTAAGCTGCGCGGTGGCGACGGCCGCCAATGATCAGCGTGGCCCTGCGGGCGAAGACGCGCTGTCTTCGGCGCTATGCCCGATTGTGTATCCCGTGGACCAACAAGCTTCGGAGCGGGGATATCACTACATTTTTTACGGCAACGGCTTCTTCATCAACAGGGAAGGTTATCTACTCACAGCGGCGCACGTGCTGAGCCAGTTGACGGATTCCCCGCCGTACATTGTGTTGCGCTCGGCCATGGCACCGCCGCGATTGTTGAAGTTGACGCTGGTAGCGATGGATCGCGAGCACGATGTGGCCTTGCTGCGAGCCACGCCCAACCCATTCGAAGGCCGATATCAGGTGCGGGTTCTGCCGCTGGCGGTGCAGCGACCTGAGCCCGGTCGAAGGGTTTTGGCGGCAGCGCTGCGACCTTCGCGCCTGAAAGATCCCCACACGTTTGATGTGCTGGATGAGGATCGTCCTGCGGGCGATGTCGTGGAATACGAATTCTCGCAACTCGACAAGGGCAGCTCAGAAACGCAGTTGCTGCTGTTCAGCCATGATGTGTTGAAAGGGGATAGCGGCGCGCCGGTGATGTCCGCGGAATCGCATGCGGTGGTGGGGTTGGTGGAGGGACGCTGGCTGCGGCCGAACTCGCTGGCCTTCGCCATGTCCGGAAAGCCAGCGGCCGATGGTGGCGCGGCGGCTGTGGTGGCCATCCACTACGCGATTGCACTGTTGCAGAGACAGGGCGTGGCGTGGGAAGCCGCGAAGGAAGCGAGCGTGGGCGATAGTGTTGCACGGGCGGCGGCGGAAGAATCGGCTAAAGGGTCGCACCCGCCAGAGCCATTGTCTGTAGTTGCCGCGGCCTTTCCCAAGCAATCGTTGCTGGGAGGAGAGGTCCTGCTCGATGCGTTGGTGAATCGCCAAGGAGAACTGGAGGACGTTCGCGTGGTGGAAGGGGCGCAGCCGTTCGTCGCGAAAGTCTTAAGTGCGGTGCAGACGTGGAGTCTTCGCCCGGCGTATGAGAATGGAGAAGCAGTTGAAGCGCGCATCGGGATCGTCTTTCAATTTGCGCCGCCGGGAGCTCCGCAGGGAATCAAGCCGGTGCACGAGTACAGCGGGTCGCGCGCGGACGAAGAGGCGGATCACGGCGCATTCCCGGTGCTCACTCGAGAGCCGGAAGCGCCGGGAGCCAGTGTGCTGGGCAGCGCGATTCTTAGCGGCGAAGTGAATGAGCAGGGGAGACTCACTGCACTAAGGGTGTTGCAGGATCCAGACGGAGTTGCGTCAACGATCGAGAGTTCCGTGCAGCAGTGGCGATTTGCGGCTGCGAAACGTAAAGGAGCGAACGCCAGTTCGCTGATGATCTTGGTGATTATGCCTCGACGAGGCGCTGTGCCACGTGGCCCGCAAAGTTCGAACCACTCACGCCCACTGCAGCAGTAAGTTTTTCCTGGAATGTGCGAAGAAGCGCGCCGCAGGCCGGAACCCGCTGCACTAAGCAACCGCAGTTTCCCTAGCCTTTGAAGACCAGGTGGCGGAGCGTGTAGAACAGGAAGCCGGAGATCATCATGGCAGAGGGCAGCGTCAGGACCCAGGCGAGCAGCAGATTGCGCACCGTGGACCACTGCAAACCGGTGCCGTTTGCGGCCATGGTGCCGGCGACGCCGGAGGAAAGTACGTGCGTGGTACTGACTGGTAGGCCCAAACCATCGGCCGCGCCAATCGTCGCCATGGCGGTGATTTCGGCCGCGGCGCCCTGCGCATAGGTCAAGTGGGTTTTGCCGATTTTTTCGCCAACGGTGACGACTATGCGCTTCCAGCCGACCATGGTGCCCAGGCCCAACGCCAGCGCCACGGCGACTTTCACCCAGAGAGGAATGAAGCGGGTGGCTTGATCGACATGGGCCTTGTAATTCTTCAAGACGGCCACGTCGGCGGTGGAAAACTCCGGCTTATGAGACTTCTGCATCAGACGAATGGCCTCGCTGACGATGTACATATCGTTGCGGAAGTTGCGCACATGCTCGCGCGGCACCTGCGCGAGATCTTTGAATTGCGACATTTCGGTGCCGATGTCGTTGATCAACACGCGCAGCGCCAGCATAGTGCCGGGCTTGAATTCTTTGCTGCGAATGTACTCCGTAACATCGTCGCGGGGATCGCCAACGACCGCGGAAGTTTCCACGTACTTGCCGAGAGTGTCGGCGGCCTGATGCGACACGGCCACGAAATCTTGTGACTGGCGAGGTGTGACAGCGTGGTTTAGCGCGTAGGTGGTGGGGACCGTGCCGATCAAGATGAGCATGATCAGGCCCATGCCTTTTTGTCCATCGTTGGAGCCATGGAAGAAGCTGACGCCGGTGCAGGTAAGCACCAGCAAGCTGCGAATCCAGAATGGCGGTGGCTCGGTGCCCACGGGAGCTTCGTAGAGACGCTTATCCTTGATGATGGCCTTCATGAACAAAAACAATAAAGACGCCAGGATGAATCCGAAGATGGGGGAGAGCAGTAGCGACTTGCCGATGTTAGCGGCTTGCGCCCAGTCGACGCCGCTGGTGCCGGTTTTGACGCTCATCAACTGGTTGGCAATACCGACGCCGATGATCGAACCAATTAAACTGTGCGAACTGGAGGCGGGTAAGCCCAGCCACCACGTTCCCAGGTTCCACAGGATCGCGGCAATCAGTAAGGCGAATACCATAGCGAACCCGGCGCTGCCACCTACTTGCAGAATCAGTTCGACCGGCAGCAGCGAGACGATGCCGAATGCCACTGCGCCTGTAGACGTTACGACACCGAGGAAATTCCAGAAGCCAGACCATACCACCGCAATATTGGGATCGAGAGAGTGGGTGTAAATTACCGTGGCCACGGCGTTGGCGGTATCGTGAAAACCATTCACAAATTCGAAACCCAGAGCCACAAGTAGCGCGATGCCCAGCAAAACGTAAGGCCACGTGGAGCCCAGAGTCACACCGGTAAGGTCGCGCGAAATGCTGGTACCGATGAAGATCAAGCCGCCGATCAACACCAAGCCAAATATCAACGTGCCAATGCGGCTAGGGCGGCGATTTAACTTAGCGTGAATTACGTGCGTAGAAGAGGGAGGTTCAACAACGGGCGGTGGGGCGGTGGCGGTGGCCATGGCAATTCCTTTCAGGAGCAAGCGTCGGTGAATATCCAGGTGGGGAACGCTTCCGGAGCCACTCTTATATCTGTGAAGTGTGAATGCAGAATGAACGTTTAGAAAACACGCCCTAACTGGAAGAACCATTTTTGGTGGCCGGTGTCGCCCACGCTGCCGCCGATGAAGACCGGTCCGATCACCGTCTCCGCGAGCATGCCTGCTGCTACGTCGCCTGAAAGCCGGGGAGCGCCGAGGGGATCGTGATACATTTTTCCGACCTCGCCGAATGTGGAGAAGTACACCTGTTTGCCGGCAAACGGTGAAAGGGTAAAAATTTTGTGCCGGTATCCGGGGCGAACCACAAAATATTGATTGCCCATGAGTTCGTTCAGGCCATAGGCGCTGAGGCGGCCTACGCCGCCGAGGAAAAACTGTGGGACGCCGGTATTCTGCACTCCGAATGTGCTGCCTCCCTCGGCAACCAGATAAATAATGCCCTTGGGCGAGATGGGCTGGAAAAACTGCGCGTTCAAAACCAGAGAGGGGAAGGCTTGCGAGGCATCGGGCGCAGTGTCTACCCACTGAAAATTTGCGCGCAGGTAATAACCTTTGGCGGGAATTACCGCTTCGTCGGTGTGATCCAGGATGTAGCGGGAGTGGAAGGCTCCAACGCGGCCGTTGGCAGAGGCGAAGTCCGGAGTTCCCAGGCGGAGCGTGGCGTCGTAATAGCCAATGCCATAGCCAACGCGCAGTTCGCTGAAGCGATTAAAGCTGTAGCCCAGATCGCCGCCGGCAAGTACCCGGTCGAGGCGATAGTCGGCTCTTGGATCGCTCTTGGAATAAATCAAAAACGTGCTTTGCGTAGCATCCACAAACGGGGCCACGAACCATTTGTAGGACTTGGCAAAGGGCCGGTAAAGCTCCGTCTGGATGCCGTAAGTTTGGCCGACCTGCAGATCGGTGCGCCACTCGGAACGGTAGCCGGCGATGTCCATAAAGGTGAGGCGGGCACCAAGAGTAAAGGTGACATCGTCCGTTTGCGTGCCATCGACTACGAACGAAGGCTGAATTTGCGGCGGTGCGTAGGTCTTCTCCTGTACGGTGATGAGTAGTCCATCCCGATCATCCTCGCGCACACTTTGATAGCTGATACTGTCGTAGCGGCCCACGCCGGTGAGGCGGGTGAGCATGTTGTCGAGCTTGGCGGTGTCGAGCGGCTTGCCAATTAAGTCATGCAGGAATTCTTCAATGCCTTTGGTTCCGGCGGCATCGGCGCCTCCGACGCGCACGAACTGCGGTGCAGGAACGGATCCGCGGCGGCGCATCTGTTTCGTTTGCTGATATTCCGCCCAGGCGGCATCGTCTAGTTCGTAGACTTTCAGAATCTGCGCTTTTGCTTCGGCTGCTTGATAGCCGCTTTTGATCAGATCTTCGGCTTTGTTGTAATCCATCGAGGAGTAATCTTCGACGTTGGCTTTAATGAGCAGATCGGCGCCGGCCATGCCGCGAATTTCGGTTTCCGCGATGACCAGTTCGACGGTGCGGCCGATTACACCGAAGGCGGACTGAATTTCTTTGGCGGAGGCGGAGGAGATCTGCAAATGCACAGCAATCACTACGTCGGCACCCATATTTTTCACCACGTCGGTGGGCAGATTGTCGACCAGGCCGCCATCCACAAAAATCTTGTCGCCTTCTCGCACCGGCGCAAATACGCCAGGAATGGACATGGTGGCGCGCATGGCATTCGAGAGCGAACCATCGTGAAAAACATAGGGTTTGCCGGAGATTAATTCCGTGGAGACGCAGCGGAAGGGAATAGGCAAGTCGTTGAAGGAGGGAATCGAGGAGTAAGGCAAGATTTCGTGATCGATCAGCAGGTTAATTTGCTGGCCGCTGTTTAATCCCGCGGGCAGCGAGGCGCCGTGGCGCAGGCCGATGACAATGGAGTTGGCAACGTCGCGGGCGTCTTCTTTGCGGCGGAAAGCCAAGTCTTGGTAGGGAACTTGGCCGCCGAGGAGCAGTTGCCAGTCCGCCTTCTTGACGATATTCCCCAGGTCGTCGGCGGATTTGCCGGTGGCGTAGAGGCCGCCAACCAAGCCGCCCATGCTGGTGCCGGCGAGATAATCGATGGGGATGTGATGATCTTCGAACCATTTCAAGACGCCAATGTGCGCCAGGCCCAGTGCGCCTCCACCTTCAAGCGCAACGCCGAGTCGTGGACGAGATTGTGGCTGAGGCTGTTGCGCGGTGCTGGTTTGCGACGTCGCGTGCGCGGGGAGTTTTCGTGTGGAATCTGCTTGTTGCGCCAAACAGGGAAGGGTGCACCAAAACAGGGCAATAGCCAGCAACGATATACGCATGGGGACGGCCTCTCAGAAGTTTGCCGGGCGGCGGCCTACTAATCGCCAACAAGTTTCCACTACAGGCCGGATACGGGCAAGGTTGTTGGCGGAATCGTTTCGATCGTTGGCACGGTGCGGGTGCAACGAGATTGCCGAGTCAAAGCAGGCCCCAATTCTTGCGTGGGAGGAAAAAGGCATTTTGGCGCGCCGTAGTGATGAGACAGAGAACGAGTACACTGGAAAGGTGCGGATGTACCGCTGATAAGTTCGGAAGCAGGGAATTGGGTTGCGATCCCGGGTTGGAGATTGATTTATGGCCAATGTGCAAACGCAAGCAAAGCTCGACACCATGCATCACGTGGCCGTGGCTGTTTCTAATGTGAAGGAGACCGTTGACTGGTACACGAAGCACTTTGACTGCAATGTGGGCTACCAGGATGAATCGTGGGCGCTGGTGGAATTTGCGAATATCCGGCTGGCGTTTGTGCTCGCGGAGCAGCATCCGCCCCATTTTGCCTTGCTGGGAGATCCTGCGGCCTACGGTGAACCTAAGAAGCATCGCGACGGCACGCGTTCGGTGTACCTGAAGGATCCCTCGGGAAACAATATCGAGATACTTGCGCTGGAATAGGCTGGGACTGCTGCGATTTCTAGCAGAAATTTCGCTGTTGCGAATTAACTTGAAAATTCTAGACGTTGGCTTCTTCTTCCGGATGTTTCTCGCGATGCGCCAAGCCCACGCCGCCCAGCACCAGCACTCCGCCAACAATTTGTGCCATGGAAACAGGTTCGTTGAGCAGCACGGCAGCCATTGCGGCGGTCAGTGGCCCCTGCGAGAGCAAGCTGATGGAAGTGATCGTGGCCGGCAAATGTCCCAGCGCGTAAGTGAGCGCAAGATAGCCGGCGAGTTGCGAAATAAGTCCCAGTGCGATCAGCGCCAGCCAAGTGCGGCCGCTGGTGACGCGCAGCGAAATTCCCAACGAAAGGTTGATCGCCAGCAGCGCCAGCGTGCTGGAAATCATCGCCAATCGCAGGAACACTATAGTGCTAGTGGTGGTTCGAACCTGTTCGGTGGCGATCAGATAAACGGCGAAACATGCGGCTGCCGCCAGCGCCATCAAATCTCCCACGCCGAAATGTGCGTAGCGGCGCAAATCCGCCCAGAGAATAACCAGCGAGCCGCTCACCGCGAGCAGCAGTCCCAACCAGAAAGAAAATTTCGGTTTGCGCCCGAAGATGAGCCAGGTCAGCAGGCCGACCACAGCAGCGTGGCATTGGCCGCGGAGGTGCGCAGGATGGAGGTGTTGTTGAACGCTAGATCGAGCGCGAAAAATAATCCGCCCAGCGCGATGATTCCGAGGTTGCGTCCACTGACGCGTTCGCGGTGACGATCGAAGAAAAACGTTGGCAGCAGCAGTAGAGCAGGCAGCAGCATACGGTAGAACGCTGAAGCTGGCCCGGGAATGTCCGTCCAGCGGACCAGAATCGCCGACCACCCGATGCAAACAATGCCGGCAACGAGCGCCACATATGCGGGCAACCGCTTCGAGGCGCTAAGGTCTGCTGCTTTTAGGAGCGCTGGATCCGTTGCTAAGTATTTTTCTCCGTCGCTTCGCGAGTATCCCACAGGCTGGCAGAAGGTACAGGTGCCGAATTGGCTGTCTGCTGCTGCGTGTTTATTGCTGCAAGCGGTTGGGCGCGCTAGGTTGGAGGAGAAGGGCACGACCTAATTCTGTGAACACCTCAAACCAAAGCGCGCCGAATTCCGCTGCTCCCGACACCATGAGCAAGTGGCGGCTGGCTTTTCGTATTGTGCGCTGGTCCACTTATTTGGCGGGATTTATCACCCTTATCCTGGTGCTGCGCAAATCGCCGCCACCCCAAGTGCAAACCACGCCACGGGCCGCAGCTCGCGCCGAAGAAAAAGTGCAGCAAGCCGAGCAATCCGTTTCGAAGGGCGAACCTGCAACCGTTCGGCTCGATGAAACCGAACTGAATTCGCTTTTGGCTTCACGGCTGGCCCAAGCGATGGGCAAGAACACGGCACAATCCGCAACGTCGCCGCAGGTTGGCATTGCGAGTGGCGTGCCGGATGGCACTCCGGTTGCCGCATCCAGTGGCAACGACGTTCCTTCCTCAGGCGACATCGAACAGATGCGTTCGAATGTACGCGATGTGAAAGTGCAGATGGAAGGCGAGCTGGTGAAGGCGTACGTGGTGTTTGATGTTCACGGCAAAGACATGACGCTGGAACTACAAGGGAAATTAGGCGCAGCCGACGGCTACCTGAAATTTGTGCCGGTGAGCGGGCAGATCGGCTCGCTGCCAATTCCGCAATCGGCGCTGGAATCCGCTGTGCAGCACATGATGGATTCGCCGGAAAATCGCGAGAAGTTGCGCCTGCCTCCGGATATTTCAGACCTGCGCATCGTGAACGGCGAATTAGTCACCACCTATCACTGAGCGGCTCGCGCGAGTTAGGCGCGGGTATTTTTCGTCACCGTAGTTGCCCAGAAAATCCACAACAGTGTGCAGATGGTTAGCGACACGCGCACGCTGAAGAACGCCGTAACCATGGCGATGAAATATGCCGGCGGGCCTGCCAGATAGCTTTGCCGGGTCCTGGTAACAAATTCCGCAGGCACAGAACGCCCCAATAATTTTTTGCGAAACGCAGCCATTAGCAAAAGGTTGAAGGCGATGGCAATCACCACAAACGTGCTGGCATAAAAAGCAACGGCCATGGGTGCCGCGGGCGTTTTCAGATAAAGAGCCAGCACCGCGGTCGGGTAGGGAACGAAGGTAATTAACAACAACAGGAGGCCGTTCACGAAGTGCAGCCACGCATCGGTACGCCGCACGTGCTTGAAGATCGCGTGGTGATGCATCCACATAATCAGAATCGTGAAAAAGCTGGTGGCCAGCGAAAAGTAGTTGGGCCACTGTTGCCATAGGTTGACGCGTAGCGCTTGCATCGTTCCACCAGCGGTGGGAATGGGCGGCACTTTCAGATTTAGAACCAAAAGCGTGATGGCAATAGCAAAGACGCCATCGCTGAACGCTTCGAGCCTGCCAGTTTCCTTTTCCAGTTTTTCTTCGACGGTTTCGACCAGCGCCACGGTGCTCTCCGTTCTCTGGTTACAAGTTAACAGCGTAGCGGCAGAAATTGAACTGCTCGGCCGCCGCTCTCACCTTTTCGCTTTGGCTAAAGCTTGCTGAAAATGTGTAAAGCTGGTGAATGCCGCGATATACTACGCGCTTTGTGGAAGCCGAGGCTGCTGAGAATGGACGAACAGAAAAAGGATAAAGAGTTAGGGATAACACGCGAGATCACGCGCCGCGATTTCCTGAATGGTGTGGCGATTGGCGCGGGCGCAACTTTGCTAGGCGGCTCGTTGAGCGCTGAGCGACTGCTGGCGGCCGCGATTTTCGACGAAACTGCTCCAGAAAAGCAGCCTGGTTACTATCCGCCGGCCAAGATGGGCATACGCGGCAATCATGATGGCACGTTTACGTATGCGCATCGCTTGCGGGATGGCGAAAGCGCCGATGCCATGGGAGAGCCTACTGACCTAGGTGAGTCGTACGATCTTGTCGTGGTTGGTGGCGGAATCAGCGGTCTGGCCGCTGCGTATTCTTACCGCAAGCGCGCCGGGCGGAACGTCAAAATTCTGGTAATTGATAATCATGACGATTTTGGAGGGCACGCCAAGCGCAACGAATTTCAGGCTGGCGGCCGCATGGTGCTCAGCTATGGCGGCACACAGTCGCTCGAAAGCCCGGGAAGTTACAGCACGCAGTCCAAAGCGCTGATTAAAGAAATCGGAATCGACACGCAGAAATTCTATAAGGCGTACGATGTCAAGCTCTACGCCAAGCTGGGCACCGCTGCTTTTTTCGACAAAGAAACTTTTGGCGAAGATCGGCTGTTAACTGGCATGAACGTAACTCCGTGGCCGCAGTTTTTGGCTAAGGCGCCTCTTTCTGATGCGGTGCGAAAAGAGATTGCGCGGGTTTACGACGACAAGGTCGATTATCTGAAGGGGCTTTCCGTCGAGCAGAAAGTCGCCAAACTGCGGAAGATCAGTTATGCGGAATATCTCACCAAGGATTGCCACCTGACGCCTGAGGCCCTCCCGTTTTTCCAGACTTTCACGCACGACTTGTTTTGCGTGGGGATCGAAGCGGTGCCGGCGTTCTCTTGCTACGAAGCCGGGGACGATTACGGTTCGTTCACTTACGCGGGATTTGAAGGCTTGGGGTTTCCGGCGCGCGAAAAAGAGGAGCCATATATTTTCCATTTTCCCGATGGCAACGCTTCTGTGGTGCGCTTGCTGGTTCGTTCGCTGATCCCCGGCGCGATTCCCGGCAGCACCATGGAAGATGTGGTGACCGCTAAAGCCGATTACAGCAAGCTGGATGCGGCGGAAAATGCGGTGCGCATTCGCCTGAACAGCACGGTGGTTAACGCGGGGCACGTGGGGGCCAAGGAATCCGCGAAAGAAGTTCAAGTTACCTACATGCGCGGCGGCAAACTGCAAACCGTGAAAGGGAAGTACTGCGTGCTGGCCTGTTACAACACCATGATTCCTTATTTGTGCCGGGAATTGCCGGAATCGCAGAAAGAGTCGCTCTCGTATCTGGTGAAGGCGCCATTGGTGTACACACATGTCGCGCTGCGCAATTGGAACTCGTTCGCGAAACTTGGCATTCGCCAGATCGTTGCGCCTGCAAGTTATCACACCTACACCACGCTCGATTTTCCGGTGAGTCTTGGCAAATACGAATTTCCCAGCAAGCCCGACGAACCGGCGGTGCTTTTTATGTTGCGCACGCCTTGCAAACCGGGATTGCCGATGAAGGATCAGAATCGCGCTGGTCGCGCGGAACTTTTGCAGACGCCGTTTGCGCAATTCGAGCGGAATATTCGCGATCAGTTGGGGCGTATGCTCGGCGGAGCAGGCTTTGACCCGACAAATGACATTTCGGGTATCACCGTGAATCGTTGGGCGCACGGTTATGCCTATACGCCGAATGCGCTGTTTGATCCCGAGTGGAAAGATGGCGAGCAGCCATGGATTCTGGGTCGGAAGCCATTTGGGCGCATCACCATTGCGAATTCCGATGCGGGCGCCAATGCCTACACGGATGTGGCGATTGACCAAGGGCTACGCGCGGTCGACGAAATTCTCTCGCATCGCGGCTAGAGTGAATTCGAGAAGTTCGACAAAAGATTGCGTGACCAGCCTGAGTCTGAAGAATCCGTATCAGCCAATTCACGCCACAACGTTTAACTTCGTATTTTTGTCGGATTTAAAGCGCTAGGGAACTGCCAGGCCGCGTGGGGAAAACAGATGGCTCCGGGACCTGGACTCGAACCAGGATAACCAGCTCCAAAGGCTGGTGTCCTACCAATTAGACGATCCCGGAGTAGTGCGGGACATCCTTACTAGTGTACTTGAGACCCCGCATCGCACAAAAGCCACTCTCGCAAAATGCGCATCCTCCACGTTTCTGCTAAAGTAGGAGGGTTGCCCCGCATCCTGGAGAGGTGGCCGAGCGGTTTAAGGCGCACGCTTGGAAAGCGTGTGTAGGTTAACCCCTACCGTGGGTTCGAATCCCACCCTCTCCGCCACTCCTTTTATTTTCTTGCACTTACAAGACATGGTGTCTATCATGGTGTCTGCTTAGCAGGGATTCCCTCCGGATACCGGGGAAACGAGGCGCGCAGACATGTCCAAACGCGGTAACGGCTACGGCAGCGAAAATCGCGTCAACATCCTCAAAAAGGTCAAAGTCGGCAAAAACTGGAACCTCTACCCCGCCGTCGTGGAGCCTAACGGTAAACTCCGCGACAAGGTTCGCGTGCGTGGAAAAGTCGAAGTTCATCCCGAAGGATTCTATTACATCGAGTGGTGGCAGGACGGAAGGAGACGTGAACAGATTAAAGACCGCGCCGAAGTCGTCGATCGAGCACGTCGAAAAGCGATCGAACTTCATGCGAACCGTGCGGGAATCGAAACCGTGCGAGAAATCGGCAGTGGCACAGGGTACACAGTTGCCGAAGCCCTCGCCTCCTATCTTAAAGACATGGAGCCGCCGCAACGAGAACCAAAGACTTACACCGCTTACAAATACTGTCTGGAACTCTTCGCCAGCCATTGTGCAAAGCGCTTCATCCGCGATGTGAAGCGCGAGGATCTACTATCATTCATTCGTAAGTTGTACGAACTCGGCTGCGGACCCCGCACCGCCTACAATCGGGCAGTCATTGTTTCCCAGCTACTCAAAGCGAACGGCATTACAAAATTGCTTAGCAATCGCGATTGGCCGGACTATGTCGAACCAATTCGCTCCATCTACGAGCCAGAGGAAATTCAAGCGCTGCTCAAAGCGTGCGATGAAGACGAGCGTGTTCTGTATCTCTGCTATCTACTTACCGGGCTTCGCGACAAAGAAATGCGTTACCTGACCTGGCGAGATGTTGATTTCCGAACGCAAGTGATTCGCGTGACCAGGAAACCACTGTACGGGTTCAAGCCCAAGAACAAAGAAGAGCGTGAAGTCCCTGTGCCCGCTTCACTGATCGGTGCTCTCAAGAAATATAAGGGCTCAAAAAAACTGCCCGAAGCACTGGTTTTTCCCAACGAGTCTGGCCGGCCCGACAAGCGCCATGAGTTCAAACTCAAACGCATTGCCTTCCACGCGAAAATGAACTGCGGACAATGTATCTCGAAGCACGGGAACAAGTGCTCGGAAGGTCCTTACTGTTCGAATTTCTTTCTGCACAAGTTCCGGCACACATTCGCCACGCGCAACCTGCAGGACCACGTCTGCGACATCAAGACCCTGCAGAATTGGATGGGTCACAAAGACCTCGCATCCACGATGGTTTATTTGAAGGCAGTTCGCAACAAAGATGTGATGGCTCGAGTTGACGCTAGCAAGCTGGCCGCCCTCGTTGTTTGAAGCTAGCTCATTGATCGGCGTTGCATCCGAACCGGCCTGTGGAAAATAAGCGCTCAAGAATGTCTTCTTGGAGATGTATTCGATTCGCGATTAAAGCTTCCTAAGCTTCGGGCGTATAGATCTGCACACTTTGGCACTCCTGATTTCTGCCTGCTCGCCCGATGTCTGCGCGCCGATTCCTATTGAGAAGTGCGCTCAGGAGTCGCAACCCTTGAATCTCGTTTTTCCGGCTCTCTGTGTTCTGGTCTCCGTGGCTTTCCTGGATGCATCCCATGACGGTGTCGTCGATAGCGTTCCCATCCGGCGAAATATCCCTTGCACTTCCGGCAGTAAAAATCCCGCCCCTTAAAACGTTCGTGATCCTGGCTGTGGTGAAGCAGTACACTGCCAGGTTGCACCTCCGGCAGTCGGCTTTGTCTTTGTTGCAGTGATGCAGAGTCAGCCTGTCGCCTTCTTCTCGATACGCGGTACCGCAGTCCCGGCATCTATCGTTGGTCTCGTCTCGTCGACATTCTGAGATTTCGTTCCACAGGAATGGATAACCCTCTTCGTCGCACTCCCAGTCCTGATAAATGCGGAAGAGGTTGGCGGGATCGTCGTAAGGAATCGTATTAATGATGGCGCGAAATATGGCCGCGTGCCCCTGCGCTGTCTAATCAAAATAAATCCGTCAGCGACGGATTCAGTATTTGTTTTGTTTATCCAATTTCTCTCCGCGCTGTATGCAGACTGTCTCCATCTAGATTCTATTTAGAATTTCAGATACGTTGGTACGTGAATTCAGTCCGAAGACAATCGATGGATTCTTAAAAGGCGCAGGCGTCGCCGTCTGAAAAATTCCTGAGGCAACCGTGGACCGCGAGTGGCAGGAGACCTTCCGTAAGCGCATGCGCGGCTTCGAGGCGAGACGAGCGCCCCAGCCAGGCGAAGCTGCCGTCTCGATTAAAGTGCGCGTGACATCGGGATGCTTCCACCGCGAACACTCCCCCCGCGCCTACCAGCTCATCGATACCGGGTTGACCCCCACTGACGATTTGTTCGCCTTCGAAGAACACGAAAGCGGCCCGGAGATTCTCGTGTATCTGGCCGTGGCCACCGCTGGCCTCAGCCTGGCCAAGAGCGTCGTGGACCTGATCACCGCCATCATCAAAGCCAGATCGGAAGGGATTAAGAAAGGCGACCATCCCTCAGACCCGCTTGAACTCATCGTTCGCCGCGTTCACGACGCACAGGAGTTCCGCGAAGAAACGGTCCTCCGCATCGGCCACGAGGACCCTCTCGACGAAAACAAGCTCCAGCAACAACTCGAAAACGCGTTGCGCAAGCTCCTCAAAGATCAGCCCCCAACCCGTACTCCGCGAAAGAAACGATGACACTAGGGTTCTGCCGTCTGCGTTCCTTTTCAATAAGTTAACGGAGAACGCTCCAGGGCGCTCTGTAGCGCCCGAAAATTCGTAACTCGCCTGTTTTGTTTGGTTACCCTATAGCAACTTCGCGGCGCTCTACAGCACCCATTCTGGGGTGTCATACCCCCTCCCCATGCCGTAGGCATGGCTCTTGGGGCGCTCCAGGTGCGAGGCGTGAGCCACCGCCTCACAGCATCATTTCTGCAGAGCATCCCCGATGCTGAACGCCGGAGCCTGATCGAGCCATTCAGGATTCTGGGTCGCGCTCAGTCCTCCAAAACGTACATCGTGGAGATCAACAAGATAGGACACATTAGGGTCGGATGGACTAAAACGGACGTCAATGGAGGCACCGGCAAGGCCACTTTGAATCGTTCGTACAAGGTCCTCAGCGCCATAAACTGCGAAAATCCCGGCATATCGAGCACCTTGAACAAAGAAGCTATAACCCAAAAAGGCAGCAGGAGACGTCGCTCCCCTGCCAAAAGAAATGGTGCCGACAGCACCTTTCTGAACGAGGGCGTTGGCGGTGGGCCAACCACCGCTAGAGTAGCGCCTCAATAGGTGGCGAACCTGAACGAAGCACCACCACCCCACGAGGAGGAACAAGAGAAACAGAGTAATCCAATCAAACATTCTAGTTTCGGGTGCGGTGAGAAGTGCATTGAACCATTTTGAGAGGGCCTCTCAGTTCCTGAGTCTCTTGTAGGCGCGCGAGATCGCGATGACCATAGTCATAATGATCGCCAGGTTGATCACGCCGCCTAAGATCAAGATTTGATAGGGCACTTCTCTCGCGTATCGAACAGCGTTAAGCATGATTAAGAAATACACGATCAGGCCAGCCCAGAGCATGCGGATCCTTCGTACGACGCTCTCCCTAGTTTCGCCCTTTGATCCGGACGAGTTCTTCGCTTCGATGTCCATCTGTCGCTCCCCGTTCTTATCGATATCACTTGGGGCAACTCTCCCCACTACTACACGTTGGCGAAGGAGTTGGAGCGCACCCTTTTCCAGTTACTAGATCGCGCAAATTCATTCCCCCGTCAAAGATCGAGCGAGGTGTAACCTCCGACGCTGCACCAGCGGTCGGGCCCAGTCCTACCGTGAACGGCGTGAGTGCGATACCCTCCACTTGTGCAGCCTTCGCCGCAGCGCAGATGTTTCCCTTGGTTGCGAACAAGGTGACCAGCCCCGTCGCAGAAGATACGGCTGCCAGTGTATCTGCGGCCTGCTCAGCACCCTCCACATTTCCGGTCGCTGCGCCGATGACCTGCACCAAACCACCTCC
>JBAVNY010000363.1:0-12550 GCA_049691535.1 Candidatus Acidiferrum sp. | reverse complement strand
GCCGTAGAGTAGGGCTGTATGGGGGCCTTTGCATGGCCACGCTGCTGATGTTCAGTGCGAGTGGCCGCGCACAGCAAAATCCCGGGCCGCCAGAAAATCATGTTGGTTCCACATCGGCTATGGCTGCCACGGCTTCGACTCCTGGCAAAACCGATTCCGGGCCAGCCTCGAGCGCGAACTGGCACGCGTTTGACAGTACCTACTACAAACGGAAGTGGGGTGTGGAGATAATCGGTGTGCACCTGGTTTCCTCAAAAGGTATGTTGCGAGTCAACTATCGAGTGTTAGATGCGGAAAAAGCAAAAACGCTGAACGATAAGAAATTTAACCCATTTCTGGTAGACGAAGTGAGCGGGGTGAAGTTGGGAGTTCCAGAGATGGATAAGGTTGGGAAATTGCGCCAATCATCAGAACCGGAAAATGGCCTAATCTATTGGATGGTCTTCGGGAATCCCAGCCAGCTAGTCAAAGCAGGAAATCGCGTCGACGTTGTAATCGGCGACTTTCGCGCAAACGGAATTGTCGTCGAGTAAATATCTGCCCCTCCTCTGTAAGCGCTGGCCTCAGCTTTTGTACAACAAGCGTTGAGCCATACGGTTAAACTATTAGGGCTTATGGCGCTGCTTTTCTTTTGACTCCCATATGCTTTACCCTATTCACCTGCAATACGGGTTGGGAAGTTCGCGCTTCGGCGGTTTTACTTCCACTTCGTGATGACCCAGACCTTGCAGAGAATTCTATGAATCCGAGGTGAGCCCATGAATCGTCGTCATTTCTTGCGATCCGCAGGCGCCGCGACTGCATGGTTCTCGGTTTCGAAGACCAAGCATTTATTTGCTCAAAACGCGCCGTCGAGCAGTTGGCGCACTTTTGAAGTGACAACCAGAGTTGAAGTGCTAAAGCCCTCCGGAATGACACGCATATGGGTGCCGACTGCGCTTGTCTCTCAAGCTCCCTTCCAGAAGACGCTCTCTAATACGTTCAACGCCGAGGGGGGGACCGCCAAGAATATCGAAAACCAAGTAGACGGGCTTGGAATTATTGGGGCAGAGTTTCCGTCTGAGGCCAAGCCGGTCCTCGTCGTGACCAGTCGAATTACAACCAAGAATTGTGTGATCGATCTTTCCGCGCCCGGCAAAGCACCGAAGGAGACACAGGCAGAGTTGGAATACTACTTGCGCCCAACAAAGCTTCTGCCGACCGACGGCATCGTGAAAGAGGCGGCGCTAGAGATCACCAAGGGTGCGAAGACGGATCTCGAAAAGGCTCGCGCTATCTATGAATGGATCGTGGACAACACGTTTCGAAATCCCAAGACGCGCGGATGCGGTACCGGCGACATCCGTTTCATGCTTGAGACTAAGGATTTGGGCGGCAAGTGTGCCGATCTAAATGCTCTCTTTGTCGGCCTGGCACGTGCCGCGAACCTTCCGGCACGCGACGTGTATGGCGTACGTGTTGCCAAGTCTGAGTTGGGATACAAGAGCCTTGGTCCTTCGACAGAGAATGTAACGAAGGCGCAGCATTGCCGAGCGGAGGTGTACGTCGATAGCTACGGCTGGATTCCCGTCGATCCTGCAGACGTGCGGAAGGTAGTACTCGAGGAACCGCCAGGAAATCTGGCGCTGGACGACGCGATCGTAAAGAA
Organism: Candidatus Acidiferrum sp.; assembly: GCA_049691535.1. Lineage (GTDB taxonomy): Bacteria > Acidobacteriota > Terriglobia > Acidiferrales > UBA7541 > Acidiferrum. The sequence continues at coordinate 10,902 of JBAVNY010000363.1, read as the reverse complement.
TGCGCGCACGCGGCTCTTTGGATCTTGGGAGATGAATTGGATGGCGTACAACTACGCGCACGACGTGGCTCTTCCGGGTTCGAACCGCGGGCCCGTTGGATTTCTGATGTATCCGCAGGCGGAAACGGCCGACGGCCGACTCGACTGTCTCGATCCGGACGGCTTCAAGTACGAGATCAAATCGAGAGAGATCGCAACGGTGAATGGCTAACGAAAGTTTCTCGTTGCATGCACGGTGTGGTAATCCGCGGGGCATCTGAATCGGGGGGCGAATGAACAACGTCAAACCCGCGTCTTCCTCGACCATTCCGAAGGTCTTCAAGTCAGATACCGGCATTGTGCTCGGGCTTGGGCTCACCAACGAGTGCAACCTCAAGTGCGCTTTCTGCTATCGCGATCCCACTCGCGCCGACCGTCTCTCGTTAGAACAGGTCAAGTCAGTGATCGAGTGCCTTCCGGTTCGCTCCGTAAATCTGGGAACGGGCGAGAACGGAATGCATCCGGACTACAAAGCTATATTGGCCTACCTGCGCACTCGACCGGTAAAGCTCACCATCACTTCCAACGGTCACAGTGTTGCCGTTCTGGAAGACCATGAGTTGCGCGCCTTCCACGACATTGAGTTTTCTCTCGATTACTCAACCAAAGCGGAACAGGATGCTCAGCGCGGCCCAGGTAACTGGGAACTGATTCAGCAACAGGCCGAGCGGTGTGTGCGTCTGGGTGTACCCGTGACGATTATCGCGGTCATGATGAAGTCAAATTACTTGCGGCTGGCGGATGTGGCACGAGTCGCGAAGCGGTTTGGCGCTCCCTTGCGTGTGAACGTCTATCAGGCGGTGCGGTCCGATCTCTACGCACTCAGCTATGAAGAATACTGGCAAGGATTCCGTAAACTTTTCGAAAGCACCGATGTAGTTGCAATCGGCGAGCCCCTGGTACGCGCCATGGCCGGCCTGCCACCGCTCGAAGGAGGATGTGGCATCAGCACCGTGCGAATTACGCCCCGCGCCACAACGCAGCCTTGCGTATATTGGCCGGGCTCTGGTGAGCCGCTTGCCGAGTTGATTTCGTCAGGGTCCGAGATTCTGACCTCTGCTCCTTTTGAGCAGGCTCGTACACTTCCAGAAGCGTGCCGGTCCTGCGAGTTTCGAGAGCCGTGTCATGGAGGATGCGCCGGACGACGGCGCCTGCAAGGGGCGCTGGCGCAACCGGATTTTTATTGTCCGATCATTCGGGGCGAGCGGCCACGGCTCGAAATCCACATGGCCGCAGATCGCGATTTGCCCAAATTCGGAAGTTCCTGCACCACCGTTGTAATTGCCCGCGGATCTGATTCCTGAAGATGGGCGTTAATTAAGCGCGGCTCCGCCGGGTTCTATTTCGCATCCATCCAGTCTGACCCCGCCAGCTTGAACGCGACATTCGAAAAGAAAATATGAGCCGGCTTGGCGTCCGCCGTTCCGCGATGGTCGGTTGAAACCAGCAACGGGCCAGCCATCTTGTAGCCCGCCCAGGTGGTTGTGACGTTGCTCGGCTTCTTGGGCCCGCCGCGATGATAGATGAATTCCACGACGCGCCCATCCTTGCCGACGTAAAGATCCCAAGTGTCTCCGGGAGTGTAGCCACCAACCTCCGCAGGGTATTTCACCGACACAAGCGTCGCCGTGCCCTTTCCGAGCGGCAATTTTTGGTTTTCCTTAACGTCCACATTCGCGCTGGTGTCCCAGTAAACGTGGAAGGGAAAGATGAACCAATAATTGTCGTTGACGAAGCCCGGTTCAATTTCATCCTTCACGTTGGCAGGCGCGCTGTTGAGCTGCGATCGGACATACGTAACCTTCACAGGCTTGCCATCCTTGTCTTTCGATTCGTAGGTGACTTGCCCGGTTTTGGGCTCCCACGTCCATGTCCGCGACAAATTCACCATCAACTCTGGGAGCTGCAGGTTGAAGGTATAGCGAACCGCTTCAATCTGCCCCCACGAATCAATGCCATAGGTTTTGGCAAGCTGTTCGACAATGGGCTGACGCGTCTGGGCTTGCGAGACGCCCGCAAGTAGCAACACACCCAAAAATAGGAAACAAATCGTCATGGAACGCCGCAACTGTGTCATCGAGGTCCTCCTCCGTAAATAATGCGAGTCGCCGTTTTGGATGACCCGCAAAGGTCCAAGGATAGATAAATCGTGCGGATGCCGTTAGGTTCAGTCGAGCTGGTCCGCGGAGCATGGTAGAGCGGCAGGTCGTGTGACTTTGCGCAAAGCGAGAATGGCAGCGGTTACTGCGACAAAGCCGTATTCCAGAACCATAATCCAGCCAGGAACTATCCACTGCCGTCCCACCACGCGGAGATGCCAGACATAATAGGTAGGAATAATGCTCAAAGTCCAGACCATGAGTGGCACTGTTGCAGTCGACCTAATGAACGGCAGCAGCCACAGCATGTACCACGGATATACAACCGGCGCACATAAGAGTGATGCTGCCACTGGCCACGCAAACGCCTCCGGAGAGCCAACCGCGGATTTTCTTCTCATCCAGACCGCGGTAAGGAAGCCGGCGAGCACCGCCATCCCGGCCACCACTTGGGGAGCCATCACGCGCTCTAGCGATGCAAAAACCGGATCATTGAAGCGGAACCTCTGCACGTAGGTGCCGAGCGAGCCGATCGGAATTTTGCCGTGGTTGAGAAATGGCATGTATAGAAGAGCGAGGACGATCGTAGCCAACGCGCCGTCGCGCATCCGCACCCGCTTCCAGAAGAGTGGCAGGAGTACGATCGGCACTAATTTCACTGCAACAGCAAGCCCAAACGCCACCGCGGCAACGGTACGCCAGCGCTTCAAAAGCGCAGCTGCGGACACCAACAGCAGTAGTGCGCCGACAATATCGACGTGACCGCTGCCCGCCACCTCAATCGCCAGCAGTGGGTGCCAGGCATAGGCCAGAACCCAGTGTTCTCGCTGTCGCGTCCAACGCAATACATTGAGCAACACAACCGCAATCGCGAAATCGCAAATCACAAATGCTACTTTCAGCGCGAATGTAGACTCGTGAATCGATGTCACGGCGCGGAAGAATAGCTGCGCGCCTGGCGGATACGGGCTCGGCACCTCTGGATTATTCAGCGTACGCGTCGCGGATGTGTGCAGGCCGGCAAACGCAGGGTCGTTCGGTACCAGCACATAAGGGTTATAGCCGAGCCGCTGCACGTGCCCGTCCCAAACATAGCGATGAATATCGTCGTCTAGCCCAGGTGGCATTCTTAGAAATTGAATTTGCCACACAGCAGACAGGACAAGACCGAAGACGACGACGCGCTTCGGAAATTCCGAGGTGGAGAAGAGTTCGCGGATGGCCAGGAGGTACGCGACGCCAGCAACCGCCAGTGGAATGAAAAATGGCGCTTCGCCCGTGCGGCTGAAGTTGTGCGCGCAGACTGACAGCGCCACTAGTAAGATGACGCCGAGTCCATACAGCCGGCTCGAGGATGTGAGTTTCACGTGCCTCCCGCACTATAACCAAGTTGCGCGACCGCTTGTCGCCACTCGGCGAACCATGCTGCAGTCCTTGGGGCCTTCTCGGGAGCGAGTTGCAATTCCCGAGCCAGCTGGATCAAGTCGTTTGCAACGTCAATGTCATAAAAAGGTTCCGTGAAGCCGGTTGAGAGTTCCAGTTCCTTCGTGCGCGCCAGCAATCTGTCGAGAGCACTCCTCGTCCCCATACCATCGGTTTCGAAGAGCGTCGAGTGAGCAGCCTTGGCGCCAACCAGATAGTAACCTCCATCGTGGGTTGGCCCGACAACCACGTCATGCGTGGCGAGTATTTCGAACGCGCTGTCCAAAACCGTTGGCGGAAGGTGCGGACTGTCGCTATTGAATGCGATCACGTGCTGACCCGCGGTCGTGAAATGTCGAAAAACTGACGTGAGTCCTGCCGCGAGACCTTTGCCTTTTTGCGGCACGACTTGAACTGTATTACCCAATAGGTGCGCCAATTCATCTTGGTCCGGCTCAGGACACATCACCGCGACCTCTACGCTCGTCAAAGACTTTGCCAATGCGAGCGTGTCCTCTAACAGGCAGCGATACAGCGCTGTTACCGCGACAGAAGGAAGGCTCTCGATGAGGCGGGTCTTGACCATGCCGGGCTTTGGGGCTTTCGCCATAATAACTAACGTCCGGATTGGCTGAGAAAAACCCACAGTGGTCTGCGTAAAGGTCATCAGAGATTTGGTCTGTCGGGACTTACGCCGGTCGCGGCGATTCCGTCCTTCGACGTCGAAAAGAATAGCGCACGATCCGGCTCAGGATGAACCACGCAGCTCCTACCGTGCCCTTCACCGTACCGCTGATTTTAGATTTTCCAATTCGCGGATAGTAGCTCACTGGAACTTCGACGATGCGATACCCCGTGATGGCCCCTTTCACGATCATTTCCACGGCCCAGCCGTAGGTGGGCTCTTCCAAGGCGAGGGCGCGCAGCACATCGGCGCGGGCGGCGCGAAACGGGCCGAGATCACTGATCTTCACGCCATACAAAAGCCTGATTAGACCGGCGGCGAGATGATTGCCGAAGGATTGATGCCACGGTAGCGCGCCGCGATTGCTGTTGCCGCCGAGTCGCGAACCGAGGGTGATGTCAGCGCGTCCTTCGATGATCGGAGCGAGGAGCAGAGGAAGTTCAGCGGGCCGGTCGCTGTAGTCTCCGTCGAGAAAAACCACCACGTCAGGATTTTGCGCCTTCGCCAACCCGGTCAAACAAGCGCGCCCGTATCCTCGGCGAGCCTCCTGGATGACTTGTGCCCCCATCTTTCGGGCGAGCTCGGGCGTTCCGTCAGTCGAATTGCTGTCGACAACGATAACCTCCGTGACGAGACTGGAAGGCAGGTCGTCAAGCACACGGCCAATCGCCTGCGCTTCGTTATAGGTAGGAATGATGACCGATACTCGCACGCAGATTCGCTCGTCACCACCACGGAGATGAGGGGCTCCGCCGTGCCAGAAACCCGTCGATGCCCCAAGCACGACCTGCCCGTCCGATTGCCAGTCCGAGCGATGCGAGCACCGGAACCAGTAGTTCCCAAATCCACGACGTACCCAATTCCGAGATCCAAAGGCTGCCGAGGTATAGAAATGCGACTAGCGCGATTGGACGCGTAAGTAGACCAACGAGCAGCAGGATTCCCAGCGAGATTTCCAGCGCACCTTGCATGGGAGCCGCCATGGACGCATGGCTTGCCGCCAGCCCCATAACCCATTTCCAAACTGCGGGTGAGTGGCTCGATTTGATGTAGTAATTGATCAGCCCTGCATAGCCGGCCGGAGTGTAGAGGCCCTTGCCGAGATTCTCGAAGAAGACCCACACGAACATTGCACCGATTGTTACGCGAACTAACGCTAAGCCGTTTGTTGCGTCAGATTGGCCCGCGAAGCTGACCGTCGCGTTTTGTGGTTGAGTTGGGTTGGTCGTCATTCTAAACCTCTGTGCAATGGATTCCACCCGCGGTTAAGTGCGCAATCTTAGACTATAGGACTAGCTTGTGCCAGCTGGATGCTGACCAATGCAAGCGTGAAGAGTTTTGTTTTACTCTTCTCGAACCAAGCCGCTCGAATAGGCGACAGCTATGGCGTGCATTTCCTCTGCTGTGAGGAGTCGGGCGACGGTTCTCATTGGCATATTCATGTCGTTGGTGCGGGTGTCTTGTGCGAAGGCGTGCAGCTGCTGGTCGAGGTAGAGTTCATTTTGCTTGGTCAAGGCGGGCGCGCCGATGCGATAGCCGCCAGGGCCATGACAGGAGGCGCATGCGGCGATTCCGCGTTTTGGGTCGCCGGCATAAATCAGCCTTTCGACGGGATCGGGATTGCGGTAACTGCTGTGAGGGCGCGGAGAGCGTTCGCCGCGGTTTTCCGGCAGCCCTGGAAGCGAGGCAAAGTAGGCACCCAGGTCGGCGTACTGCTGAGCCGTAAGCGATTGCGCAATCGCGGACATCGGATTCGATAAGCGCGCTCCCGAGCGAAAGTCATCCAGTTGTTTGAACGAAACAAGCGGGTCAAGCCCAGCCAGATTGGGGATCCACAGTTGCGAACTCATTCCTTTCTCACCGTGACACGCGGTGCAGTCCTGGGCGATAACTTGTCCGCGCCTGGGGTCGCCGTTTGCTGCTTGACGAATGGTTGTTTCCGTCCAGGCAACGCGAGTGGGGATCCGCAGTGGAGGCTGAATGGTGGTGGAGGGATAGCCGTGCAGGTGAAAACCCAGAGCGTGATACACCGCGTCCGTTTCGGAAGACGGCGCGTAGTTTCCCTGATAGCGGGGCAAGAGCAAGAAGCCCAATCCAAACGCTACCACCACAATGGCCGAAACAACGGCGACAGCAACGAAGCGCCAAGGATTGTGGAGGTGAGGTGGATCGATTGATGGGCTCATTTCGAAATCTCCCGGGTCAATGAATACGCGGGCGCATCTTGATTGTGGAGGAAAAAGAACTGACCGATAGGATAGCCATAGGCGATCAGCACAAGCGCTAACAGGATAACGTTCCAGAAGGCGAATCCATTGAGAAGTGGGGGCACTGTGGCGGGAGGATTGACCGACAAAGCATAGCGAATGGGAGGCATGGATTCCGCAACAGGAGCGAAGCTGGTTCGAATAAGAATGTAAAAAAACAGGAGAACGGAGCAGATGACGACGAGGCCACCGATCACGGACAGGATGACGAGTGGCGCCACCTTGGCGACCACAGGGTCCGAATAGTCGAAGATGGCGTAGCGTCGCGGCTCGCCCATCAATCCCGCGATGTGCCAGGGTATGGTGGTGATCAGGATGCCCCAGAACCAAATCCACAGTTGCAGGCAGGCCAGACGCTTCGAGACAAGCGGTCTTCCGGTGAGCCGCGGCCACAATTCGTAGGCGATGGCGAAGTAGACGATGACAACCGCGCCTCCAAAAATGAGATGGAAGTGAGCGGTGACCCAAGAGGTGTTGTGAATCATGGCATTCATGGCGAAGCTCATGTTGATGAGTCCGCCGAAGCCGCCCGGGCCTAACAGAAGCAACGATAGACCGACAGCGAGAACCATAGGTTCGCCCCACGGCAAGGCGCGAATCCACCCGAAAAGACCTTTACCGCCGCGCACCCGCCCCGCTATTTCCAGAGAGGCGGTGATTGTAAACACGGTGAGCAAAGTGGGGAGGGCAACCATAAAGGTGAGCACGGATTGCACGAACTTGAAACCCGATCCGTGCTCCGGATCCATGAAGAGATGGTGCATGCCGACGGGAATAGAGAAAACCAGGAACAAAACAAAGGCTACGCGCCCCATCGTGTCGCTATAGAGGCGTCCCCCGGCAGCTTGCGGCATGAGTGTGTAGTAAGCGATGTAAGCCGGAATGAGCCAGAAATAGACGATGGCATGCAGAGTTATCGAGAAGAGCGTGCGGGCCAAGCCAGCATCGAGGGTGTGGCGCCACCCGAAGGTCACGGGCAGAATTTGGAAGAGGACCTCACTGGTAGCGCCCAGTGCTGTCCAGCCCCAAAGAAGTGCACAGGCGGTGATGGCGAACATGGCGAGCGGAACCGGTTTTCCGGGATTCTCTCGTTTCCATGCACGAAAATTAACCAGCATCAAGGCGATCCAGAAATAGGAACCGATGAAGACGAGCGCGAGGCCGAGGTAGTACCACGGACTTCCTAGCAGCGGCGGATAAAAAGTGTAAAGGACAGAAGAGCGGCCAGCGGCAACCGGGACGAGCGCCACGATCGTGCCGATCAGAGCGATGAAAAAACCGGCCCACGCCCATTTTTCTCCGACGAGCGGCCTTCCAAGCGCAGACACGGCGATGGCGTAGCCGAATCCCATCGCGAAGAACGTAGGAAAAACGTAGGCCATGATGGAACCATGCGCGGTCACGGAAGCGTAGTAGAGGTTGGGGTCGTCAACGGGAGCGGGCAGCGGACTGCGCATGAGCATCTGCCAGAACCCGAGTCCAACCGCAGGCAAGAAGCAAAGAAAGGCGACCCACAAATGGGCGAGGGGGAGTGATTTATTGCGCTCCACAATTTATCCTTTGATCTGGCGGCAAGTGTTCGAATTGATCTTTGGGCATGACCAGCACGCGCGCAGCCATGGCGTGATGACCGAAACCGCAAAACTCGTCACAAGGCATTTCATAGTTGCCGGGGCGTGTGAAGCTGGTCGCTACGTTGGTGATGTAGCCCGGGACTACCATGGCATTGGTGTTGGTGCTTTGGACAAAGAAACCGTGGGTCACATCGGCGCTGGTCAGCCGAAAACGAACGGGTGTAGAGGTCGGCACGACGGCACACTGAGGAACGAACATATACTGTTCGGCAATTAAGCGGACGGTGATGGAGCCATCCGGTTCGGCAGCGGAGCCAAGGTTACTCTCAACGAACTCGCCTTGGAGGTGTAGCGTCGCCGGGTTGATGGTTTCCACATCGCTCAAGGGATGCAACATTTGCGCGACACCTGTGAGCACAATGACCGCCAGCATCACGCCGAGCATGCCAGCCATGACAAAGAGCCAGCGGCGTTCGGTCTTGTGGATGACGTGTTCCGAAACGAGTCCAGAAGCATTTTCGTTAGTAAGTTCGTTAGCCAACGCGCCCCCTGCTCATGAACAACACGAAATAGAAGAACAACCAACCTGCAAAAAGTAGACCGACAGCGAACGCCGCAATAATCAAAGCTCCGCGGGGACCGCCTTTGAGAGCGGCCATTGCCGATTCGCTGGCGATGGAAGGAGCCACGCTCTCGGGTTTGCTGGCTGCGGTGTAGTGGTGTTCGATTTCCGGCATATTTAGTCTCCCGATCAACTCACTTCGCCCCAGCGCGAGATGCTTGCTCGAAGTAGGCCGCGACGGCGGCGATGTCTTGATCGCGCAGGGCATGCGCTGGATCCTGCATCTGCTGACTCTTGCGAGTGCCGTGGCGAAACATTTGAATTTGAACGTCGATGTAATGACCGTATTGACCAGTGAGGTAGGGCACGGCGGGAGGCTCTCCTTGTCCGTTTGGTCCGTGACAGCTTTCACATGCTTGAACACGCAAATTCAAATCGCCAACTTTGGCGAGTTGTTGCCCGCGAGTGACGAGCTGCGGAGCGACGGGGCGGGAGGGTGATGTGGAGGGCTGAAGGTTGGCGTAATACTGCGCGACGCTATTGATTTCAGCGTCGTTCAAGCCCTTGGCGATAGGCTGCATGAGCGCGTTTTGGCGTGTTCCGGAAGCGTAGGCCCGCAATTGTTTTGCGAGATACTGCGGAAATTGTCCAGCCAATTTGGGGAAGGCACCGCTCCCGTCCGCTTGTCCATCAAATCCGTGGCAGCGGGCGCAAGCAATTGCCCCGTTTGCTGTGCCTTGCGCGACAATTTGTGCTGCTGATGGCGGTGGGTCCATTGGGGCGGATTGCGCGGTGGAAAGACTCACGAGCAAAGCTGCAGCAAAGGGCAGGGCCAAGGCCGCGTTGCGAAAAATGTGGATTCGAGTCATCGCTCACACCAGTGGCCCTGGATTCTTGAGATATCTGGATTTCAGTGCATCAGCAGTCCAATAAATCAGCGCGCCTAATGTGCCGGTTGGGTTGTAACTAGAATTTTGCGGATAGTTGCAAGCACCAACGACAAAAACATTTGGAACATCCCAAGTCTGGCAGTAGCGGTTGACCACACTGGTGGCCGGGTCACTTCCGATGATGGCGCCTCCGGTATTATGAGTGCTTTGATAGGCGGTGGTGGTGAAGGGCCCTGTTCGCGGTTCATCCACGACGATAACAGCGCCCATTCGCCGCGCGATTTCGGTGGCTTTGCCGGTGACGTATTTGCTCATGCGCAAGTCGTTCTCAGGAAAGTCAAAGGTCATTCTGAGGAGTGGGAGTCCCCAAGCATCACGGTAGGTTGGATCCAGATCAAGGTAGTTCCAGCGCGAAGCACTCGAAGATCCCGACAAATTGAACATCGCGGTGTGGTTGTAGTGACGGCGCACCGCCTCTTTCCACTGGCGACCCCAACGAGGAGTGCCGGGAGGCGTCGGATGAAACTCGATAGGGCGGGCATTCGTGCTTCCACACAAAATGTAACAGCCACCAACAAAGCCGAGAGCCGTATGGTCGAAATTGTCGACGCTGAAATCGTCTATGACTGTTCCACTGGCGCCGGCCGCCATGTAGGAGTTTAGGTGGATGTCTTCTTTGAGAAACGCGGGCACATAGCTCTGCGTTTGGTAGGCGTAATTTCGCCCCACAACACCTTTTTCTGTTACTGGGTCGTAAGGCTGGCCTATGCCGGACAGCAACAACATGCGCACATCGTTCAAGGCGAACGCGGTGAGAAGCACGAGATTGGTCGGCTGCTCGAACTCGCGTCCTTGCTCGTCCATGTAATTCACGCCGGTCGCTTTCTTCCCGGAACTGTCTAAGTTGATTCGCAAAACTTGAGATTCGGTGCGCAGCTCGAAATTCGGATTCTTCCTGAGCACCGGTAGGATTACGGTCTGCGGGCTCGCCTTAGCGAAGTGTTCACAACCGTATCTCTCGCAGAATCCGCAGTAGGTGCAGGGATTCAAGGTTAATCCTTCTGGATTGGTATACGGGCGCGTCATGTTGGCCGATGGCTGGAGGAATGGGTGATAACCCAAGTCTGACGCCGCCTTCCGGAAGAGAGCGCCGGCGTATTGCTCCTTCGACGGAGGGTTGGGATATTCGCGGGAGCGAGGCGCCTCGAGCGGATTGCCACCTTGTTCGATCTTGCCGTTCAGATTGCCGGCTTTGCCGCAAGCTCCAAGCAGGTATTCAAAGCGGTCGTAATAGGGTTCTAAGTCCTGGTAGGTTACGCCCCAGTCTTGAATTCTCAGGTCGGGATCCAAGAATTTTTTCCCAT
>JBAVNY010000362.1:0-2693 GCA_049691535.1 Candidatus Acidiferrum sp. | reverse complement strand
GCCGATCCTGACATGAGCTTGCGCTGGGCCGTTCTCGATGCGGATGTTGGGAAGATCGTAAGGTAGGTCCGTCCAACCCTGCGCCAGGTGGGGCGGATCTCCATAGACAGCGTTCACGTCGAAAATGGAAGTGATGGGTGGAAACACCGACCGCTGCAGCCACGCCGTGGGCTTCCCCTTTTCATCGACTGCAGCCTTCATATACATCGCAGCCACTGCGTTGTAGTAATCGAATTTAACGTCGTCTTCGCGGGTCCACACCACCTTCACAGGGCGGCCCAGCTTCTTGGATAGGACCGCGGCCTCCGCAACGTAGTCAGGCTTCGATTTCCTTCCAAATCCCCCACCCAGTAATGTAACGTGACAAGTTACATTCTCGACTGGAATGCCAAGTTCCGACGCCACGATTGCCTGCGCGGCTTGAGGATTCTGGGTTGGTGCCCAAGCGGTAACCCTTCCATCCTTAAATTCCGCGAGCGCCACCATCGGTTCCATCGGCGCGTGAGCCAGCAACGGAACGTAATAGTCGGCCTCAAATACCTGATTGCCAGTGGGAAACTCTTTGTCGGAGTTCCCCACGCTGCGGATCAGCTTACCCGGCTTGTGCGCAGTTTCAATAAGCTCTTTCTTGTATTCGACTGAGTCGTATGATTCATTCGGCCCGTTGTCCCAGGTTATTTTCAGCTTTTTGCGTCCTTGGAATGCAGCCCAGGTGTTATCGGCAATGACAGCGACGCCGCCCAAAGGCTGGAATGCGGCCGGAGGCTTGAAGGGATCGATCCTGATGGTCTGGTGCACGCCCGCAACCTTGAGCGCGTCCTTATCCTCGAGAGTTGCTATCTTCCCGCCGAATACCGGAGGATGTTCAACAGAAGCGTAAACCATGCCATCGACGCGCGCATCCATTCCATACATCGCCTTGCCGGTGCACAGGAGCGCCAGGTCGACGCTGGTCATTCCCTTCCCGATGTAGCGCCACTCCGAGGGTTGCTTCAGCTGGAGCTGTTCTTTCTTCGGCACGCTAAGGCGCGCTGCCGCGGACGCCAGTTCGCCGAAACCTACACGGCGGCCCGTCGCCTTGTGAACCACAATATGCGTCTCCGTAGAACACTCTGACGCTGGGGCATTCCACTGCGCGGCTGCGGCCTGGATCAGCATCCATCGCGCCGCCGCACCACACTCGCGCATGGTTCCATAGAATCGCCTCACCGATTGCGACCCGTCTGTATTTTGGTCTCCGTATCGCTTATCACCAATCGCTTGGTCGATCTTCACCCGCTTCCAGTCTGCGTCAAGCTCGTCCGCAACTACAAGTGGCAGGGATGTCCGGATGACGGTGCCCATCTCCGAGCGGTGAGCAACGATGTTCACAGTCCCATCCTGCTGAATTCCGACAAAAACATTGGGGTGAAGCATGGCGCGGTCCGCATCGGTTTGATTCCCTCCCGCGTCCTGATGGCTCAATAACGGCGGAAGATATCGAACGGCGAGGATCAGTGCTCCTGTCCCAAACACTCCTTGGAGGAAACGACGCCGGCTTACATTCTCAATTGGACTCATGCGATCTTCTCTGCGGCAAGCTTGATCGCCCTGCGAATGCGCTGGTAAGTGCCACAGCGGCAGATGTTGCCTGCCATTGCGTCATCAATTTGCTGATCTGAAGGGTGCGGATTGCTTTTTAGCAGCGAAACCGCCTGCATGATCTGCCCGGACTGACAATATCCGCACTGCGGAACATTCAACTGCATCCATGCTTTTTGAACGGCATGGAGGCCGTTCGCCCCAAGGTCCTCGATCGTGCGAATCTCGCCGCCGGCGGTGGCGCTCATTGGCGTAACACACGATCGGATCGCTTCGCCATTCTTATGGACGGTGCAGGCGCCACATAGCGCGATTCCGCAGCCAAACTTCGTACCAGTCAGCCCCAGGATGTCACGCAGGTACCAGAGCAGGGGCATGTCAGGATCGCCATCGAAGATGCGATCAATGCCATTCACTTTGAGCTTCACGATGAGTCCTTTTCTCGCATTCAAACAGCATTCCGCGTGCCACGTTACCCAGAGCGCATTGCAGACAACATCCGGCGTTCGTTCGTGTTCTGCAAGACGCGAGACAAGATTTTCGAATCCATAATGTCCGTATTTCGACGCGCGTGTTAAACCGCGGTCATCCGGCCAGCACGAACCATCTCCTCGTAGCACAGAAACGGGCTCGCAAGCTGGCAACCGAGTTGCTACGACACAGGGGTGGGTGAGGCTCGTCCAAATAGTCGCACGCATAAAAAGATTTGTTGAGGTGAATCGTGAATCAGAAGAACGTCTCTGCAAGCATGGCGGGTGAGATTTCGCTCGGCGGCGAACTCTCTGTGCATCGTCTTGGCTTTGGCGCAATGCGCCTTACCGGTGAAGGCATCTGGGGTCCCCCAAAGGATCGGAAGTCAGCGTTAGCCGTCTTGCGACGCGCCGCCGAACTCGACGTCAATTTTATCGATACTGCCGATTCTTACGGACCCTTTGTCAGTGAGGAACTGATTGCCGAAGCGCTGTATCCCTACCCCCGCGGTTTGGTGATCGCTACCAAAGGCGGGTGGAATCGCCCCGGTCCCAATCAGTGGACGCACGATGCAACTCCTTCCCACCTTCGAAAAGCCGTCGAAGGCAGCCTCAAAAGATTACGCCTAGACCGCATTGATG
>JBAVNY010000361.1:0-3553 GCA_049691535.1 Candidatus Acidiferrum sp. | reverse complement strand
CTCCAAGTCCAAACAACTCTGCCGTAAAGGATCCCGGTGTTCGCGCTGGAAACGTGAATGCCGGCACTCCGCTGTCCACGCTCACTCCCGGCCAGACTCTTTTCTTCAACGATGGCCAAACCCGCTTCCAGCAAGTCGATCAAGTCGCTAACGGCCTCGGGCCAAGCTTCAATTCCAATAGCTGCAGCAGTTGTCACGCGCAGCCCGCCGTTGGTGGCACCAGCCCTGCCCTCGCCGCTTACCCCAATATCGGCCCCAATCCCCAAATTGCCGCTGCCACCGCGAGTGGTGCCACCAATACCATCCCTTTTTTCATCACCACCGATGGGCCTGTTCGCGAAGCTCGTTTCCCCTTCGTCGTCAATGGCAACAACTCCGTTTCGCGCAATCCCGATGGCGGCGTCCACGCCCTCTTCACCATCGCCGGTCGCTCCGATGCCGGTAGTTGCAAAATGGCTCAACCTAATTTCCAGCAGATGGAGCAACTCAATAATCTCATCTTTCGCATTCCTACTCCGACCTATGGCGCCGGCCTGATCGAAAATATTCCGGACTCCACCATCCTGGCCAACATGCAGGCCAACAGTGACCTCAAACAGCACCTCGGCATCTCCGGTCATCCCAACTACAGCGGCAACGATGGCTCCATGACCCGCTTTGGCTGGAAAGCCCAAAATAAATCTCTCGAGATTTTTACTGGCGAAGCCTACAACGTGGAAATGGGCGTGACCAACGAACTCTTTCCCAACGAGCGTTCCGAGCCGCCCGCCAACTGTCTGCTCAACCCTACTCCCGAAGACGCCACTAATTTCGATTCCTCCGGCGCTCAAATTCCCAGCGATATCGTCGAGTTTTCCCACTTCATGCGGTTCCTTGCTCCGCCCACTCCTTCTTCCGTGGGCATCCCGGGAAATCCGCCAGCCACTTCCATTCAAAATGGACAGGCTCTTTTCAGCCAGATTCATTGCGACACTTGCCACACCACTTCGCTGCAGACCGGACCATCCAGTCTCACACCTGGCCTTAGCAATCAGAACGCTGCGCTCTTCTCTGATCTATTGGTTCATCACATGGGACAGGGATTGGCCGATAACATCACCCAAGGAAATGCCCGCGCAGACGAATTTCGCACCGCCCCGCTTTGGGGCATCGGCCAGCGCGTTTTCTTTCTCCACGATGGACGCGCCATTCCCGCCAACGGCGGTCTTCTGCACGCCATTCAACAGCACGCCAGCCAAGGCTCTGAAGCTAATGGCGTCATTTCTCTTTTCCAGGGTTTAAGCCCGCAACAGAAACAAGACCTGCTCAACTTCCTGCGATCTCTCTAACCAAAATGTAGCGGCCACCTTCAGCTTGCCCTGCCGCAGGAAGGGTGGCCAGTCGGTGGCCGCTACAAGTCACGCCTTAACATTGATTCTCAATACCTAAACCGCCCGCCCCGCCAACCAAGCCGCCACCACCAAGCACATCGTGATCAACCCGGAGAAAACTATCGGAATCACAAAAAAATTCGTCCAGCTCAACACCGTAATCGCCACCATGCAAAGGGCAAATCCCCACGTCACCATCGGCATCGACGCGACCGTCTCCCCAGGCAGGCTTCCCAATTGCCACGCCACCACCGCCGCAAAAACCATAAAGATCGACACAAACAACCCAAATCCCACGTAAAAATCGTAATACGTCCGGTCGAATCCCTGCGCGTTAAAATGCAATTGCTTCAGCGAACTCAGCAATCCATCCACTCCCCACGCCGGCTCCGTTTTCCGAAATCCCATCGTGTGTCCCACCGCAAACAGCACCAGCAATACCGCAGCAATCCTGTACCACAGTGATGCCTTCATCCTTTTTCTCCTGGTACATCAAAGCGATGTAATTCGAATGGACCGCGACGCAAACAGCCCTACCCCTTTGCTGCAGTCTCGTACTGCGCCAACACCGCTGTCCAACCACCTGGCGAATCGACACCTGCGAACAACTTCTCGTAGCCAACACCGTGGCGTTCAATGTGGCGGTGCTCGAACTCCAGGCGCGTTGCGGCAGGTCCTTCCGCCACAAACAGCATTGCTACTTCACTGGCGCGCTCGGGATCACCATCGAACTTCCAATCGGGTTGAAGATGCCACGAAAGGACGGCCCGGCGCGGCGGTTCCCACAGAAGCACCTTGCCCCATTCGCAGTCGGCTCCGTTGCTGTTGCGCTCGTACCAGCGCCCACCCTCGCGCTGCTCGATGATGATGTCCTGAAACGGCGTGGCGCCGATGTGGTGCGTTGCGGGCCACCACTGCCCCATCTTCTCCACGAACACGCGAAACGCCTTCTCAATGGGAACGGCCACGTGGATCGTTCGCTTTACCACGGTCATCGGTGCGCCCGCTTCGGGATGCATGTTTTTGCTCCTTCCGGTATTCTTCCTCTACGAATTTTTTGAACGCATTCAACGCCTGGTCCCACAAATTTGCAAAATGATCCCGCAACAGCGCAATTCCCTCTGGATTCAACTCGTAAATTCGTCGTGTACCTGCTTTCCGGTCCCGCACCAGCCGCGCCTCTTTCAGCACTCTCAGGTGTTGCGACACGGCAGGCCGCGAAACCGGCAATCCCGCCGCCAGTTGGTTCACCGCCTGCGGATTCTTCGCCAGCGCGTGAAAGATCGCCAGCCGGGTCGGATCCCCCAGCGCTCCAAGTCCGTTCTCAATGTAAGTATTCACTTACGGTAAGTTACAGCTTACGGATGCAGATGTCAAGCATCTTTTGTACCCATCTGTATTTTCTTTTTTATGGTTTTGCGGCGTGCGGCTGACTCTCTTGCGCCTTGCTTCCACTCATCACCGCTTCGATCTCTTCCGCAGAGTACGGCAGCCCCGGCGTCAAAATCTCCGCCCCTTCTTTCGTTATCAGGAACATGTCTTCCAGGTAGTACCCCTGCCCATTGATCGACGCAATCGGTTCAAAATCAATCGTCATCCCCGCGCGCATCGCTCCCTCAATGTACCCCGCGTCCAGATTGGTAGTGTGTGCCTGCCAATACGGCACATTCTTGCGCTCCGACCAGCTCTCTATCGCCTGCTTTGCTAATCCGCTCTTCACCGTATCGCGGTGCCGCAGCAATTCTGCCTTCCACGCATCAAACACTTCATCGACCGTCGTCCCCTCCCGCAATTTTCCAACGCCCGCACGATACGCTGCCACAAACGCATTCCAGATCTCGCGTTGTTCGTCGCTATAGTGACCAGACACCGGCACCGTGCGCCCTAGGTCCCCTTGATAATGTTCCCACTCGCAGCCCACATCCAGTCGAACCAGATCCCCCGCTTGCATCACACTTTCCAGATGGTCGTAGCGCTCCATCGACGCAAATGGTTTTGGGAACACGCTGTTTGCTCCCGCCATGGCCCACGGCCAGAACGCGCTTCCGTGCGCTCCTTCTTTCCAGCAGGCACTCTCCACCATCGATTCCACGCTGCGTTGCGTCGCACCGGGATGAATCGCGCGCACTCCTGCTATCAGAGCCTTTGTCGTTGCGCCTGCCGCCGCTCGCAGCGCCTTTTGC
>JBAVNY010000360.1:0-13482 GCA_049691535.1 Candidatus Acidiferrum sp. | reverse complement strand
CTTCCGGTCAGCATACGGTTCTCGGCGGAAAAACTGGTAAACCGCCAAGAAGGCAAGACCCGCGACATCTCCCCTCGAGGCTTGTATTTTGTCATTGAACAGGACCTGACTGCTGGTTCTCAACTGGACATTACTCTGACCTTGCCCGGCGAAATCACCCATGGGTCGGATGTTTTCGTTCGCGCTCAGGGCAAAGTAGTACGCGTCGAACCTCGGTTGGAAGATGGCGAAACCCGCTTGGGAGTGGCGGCGGTAATCGAACGATACGACATCATTCGCGGAGAAAAAGGTCGCGCCTGACAGCCCACACGACCCCACTTACGCAATAGAGACGAACTTCAGACCACTCCTTCTACAGCTTTTTTCTTTGCTAAGACCTCTCGTTTCCACGCTTTTCCCATTGCATTCCATCCTTACCAGGCCTAGCATTAGCCGAAATTCTTCCCGGAGGTCCTATGAGAGTTTCGGATCTGGTCGGGTCCCGCACAGAAGTGTTCTCCATACCTGAAGAAGATAGTGTCGAAAAAGCGGCTCGTTTTCTACGCGAGAAGCAGATTCGCTCTGCTGGAGTGGTCAGCGCCGCAGGCGTCCTGGTCGGCGTCGTCTCGCAAAGCGATATTTCCGACAAGGTGGCGGCAGAGAACAAGTGCCCAGCGTGGATGAAAGTGTCCGACATCATGAGCCGCGGTCTGCTCACGGTAACGCCCGAGATGACGTTTGACGCGTGCCTTCGCCTGATGGAGCAGAACGGCGTCTACCACCTTTGCATCCTCAACGAACGCAACGAATTTCGCGGCATGCTCTCCGTCAGCGACTTGCTAAAGGTTATGGTTTCCGACGAAAAGGCTCGCGCGGACATGCTGGAATCTTACGTTTTCCCGCTTCGCTAAGGGCTCTTCGGTCCGAAGCATTTGTCCGTCTGTCCATCCCGGCCGAAGGGAAGAAACCTTCCACTCGCGACACCCAGCCTTCCTTTGCTGACTAATCTCTTACAAACCTGCGTACTACAACCAGCCTTTGGCATTTTCCGGCTATCTAGTTGTAAACGCTAGATTTTCGATGGATTTTGGCGTTATTTCTCCGCTTATAGCCTGAATATCGTTTGGTTCGCCGTGTGCAACACCCTCTGCATACAATATGTCTGGGACCAACTCCATCAAGAACGGACACTGGGAGCGACTCAATCCCATTCCGCCAGAGCACATCCTCTTTGGCCACTCGACAGCCATGGCAGAAATTCGCGGCAACGCCAACAAGATTCGCCAGACCAGCATTCCTGTTTTGCTCTGTGGAGAAGGTGGCACCGGCAAAGAAGCTTTAGCTCGCTGGATCCATGCCAACTCTTCCTGCTCCAGCGGTGAGTTCGTCAAAGTGAACTGCGCCGCGATTCCTGGCGCCTTGCTGGAAAGTGAATTGTTCGGCTACGAAAAAGGCGCGTTCACCGGCGCGAATTCCACCAAGCTTGGACGCGTCGAGGTAGCTCATCAAGGCACGCTGTTCCTCGATGAAATTGGCGATCTTGATCTAAACCTGCAAAGCAAGCTGCTTCATTTCCTGCAAGACGGAACTTTTTCGCGGCTTGGCGACAATGAAGAGCGTCGCGTCAATGTACGCCTGCTCTGCGCCACCAATAAGGATCTCGATAAGGAAACGCAGGCTGGTCGCTTCCGCCAGGACCTTTTCTACCGCATTCACGTGTTTCGCCTGAAGCTTCCTCCTCTGCGGGAACGCCGCGAAGATATTCCGGTGCTCGCCGAATTTTTCCGCCTGCACTTTGAAAGACAATTTGGAATGCAATCCGAGGCCTTCCCGCCAGAGATGCTGGAGTATTTGCAAAATCTGAACTGGCCAGGAAATATTCGCGAACTCTCCAATGGCGTTGCGCGTCATGTTTTGCTTGGCCCCGATGCCACCATGCAGACGGAGGGATTCCCGCGTCGTCACAAGACTTCTTTCTTCACCGAGGATGGCGCTCCGGTCACGCTGAAGCAGTTAGCCAAAGGCGCGATTAAAGAGATGGAGCGCAACGTTATCCTGGAAGCATTGCGCGCCAATCAATGGAATCGTCGAAAAACCGCCCAGGCACTGAAGATCAGTTACCGCGCGCTGATTTATAAAATTCAAGAAGCCGGGTTGGTTTCCCGCCGCGCTGCTTTGAACGCCATGCAAGAAGGGCAAGAAGGCTGAACGCGTTCCAAGCTCTTAAGCAATTCTGCGACAAGAATTGTCAATAACGTTTTCTAATTTTCCAACACTTTTCCTCGCTCGTCTCTTGTACAGTCCTTGCAAAACTTTTGAGCAGGCGCGCATGTTCACCTGGCCAGCATGCGCCACTGTCCTAAAATTGGTCCTCCCACCAGTGTTCACATAACTACCCGGTGTCTACTCTCGTTCCTGTACGCAGTGGAGGGTGAGAGTGATCATGCACGGTCGGGCGGAGACCGTAGGTGCCTGGGCCAACAGACTCCGTAGAAAGCAACGCCAAAAAAACTTCAAAAACGCTCTCGCTGTTCTCTTGTGTCTCGCCCCTCTTCTTCTCCTAATCAACGGATGTACCGGATTGGCCTCGAGCGCCACGCCGAAGCAGTCGCAGAGTTCCACACCAGCTTCGTTCCAAGTCGCGCCGGCTACGGTTAATTTCGGGAAAGTCACGGTTGGCAAATCGATTTCGCAATCCGTTGCCGTCACGAATACCGGCAGTAGCGCGCTGAACATTACGCAAACCACTTTTTCTAACGCACAATTCACCGCAACTGGCATGGCCATGCCTATGACCGTGGCCTCCGGGCAAGCCGGCAACTTTTCGGTTTCCGTGAATCCCACGTCGGCGGGCAATCTGACCGGCACACTCACCGTGCAGGGTGATGGCGGAAGTTCCCCGGTAATTGTGAATCTCTCGGCAACCGCGGTAGCTCCTCAGCCGCAAATTACACTCAGCAGCAGCGCCGTAGACTTTGGATCAGTGGGCGTTTCGTCCCAAGGCAATGCTAGCGTCATCGTGACGAATGCGGGAGGCGCTGACCTTACGATCTCGGTCATCACCTTGAACGGAACAGGCTTTTCGGTTAGCGGAATTGCCACTCCGAAGACGCTAAGCAGCGGCCAGTCGGCCACGCTTGCAGTGGCATTTCGTCCCACGGTATCAGGCAGCGTCAATGGAAGCGTTTCCATCACCAGCAATGATCCCGCAACTCCCACTGCAAATATTTCTCTTACGGGCAGCGGTTCTACTGCGCCAATCGGGCAGCTAAGCGCGGCGCCCTCGGTGGTCAGTCTCGGCAACGTCGGTACCGGCGCGTCGGCCACGCAACAAATTATTCTGAGCAACACCGGCAACGCGGCGGTGCACATTTCGGCGGTCTCTATCACCGGAGCGGGCTTCACCGTTACCGGCCTTACAGCGCCCGCCACCGTCAATGTGTCGCAAACGGCCACAGCAACCGTGCACTTCGCTCCGTCTGCCGCGGGCAGCGTCGCCGGCACGCTCACCATAACCAGTGACGCCAACCAGTCGCCGTTGAAAATCGCATTGAGTGCCAGCGGAGTTCAGTCCGGCCTAAGCGTTTCGCCTGCATCCTTTAATTTTGGCAGCATCGTCGACGGCCAGAGCAAGTCGCAGACCTTCACGGTGACCAACACGGGTGCCAGCACGCTCACCATCGCGCAACTCAGCGTGGCGGGTTCTGGCTACAGTGTCAGCGGGCTAGCAACACCGGCAAACGTCGCGGCTGGGCAAACCACATCATTCAGCGCCACATTTGCGCCGGCAAGCGCCGGCACTTTAAACGGCTCCATGAGCCTGGTCAGCAACGCGCCAAATTCTCCCGCTACTGTTTCGCTCAGCGGCACCGGCGTCGCCGCTACGGTCAGCATGTCTGCCAGTCCGGCGAGTGTCAGCTTTGGCAGCATCAACGCCGGCAGTTCCAACTCGCAAAGCGTTACGCTCACCAACGTTGGCAATACCAGCGTCACGATTTCGCAGATCTCGATGAACGCCAAAGACGTCGCCTCCAGCGGCATCGTTACTCCCCTGACCCTTGCCGCCGGACAAAAAGCCTCCATGACGTTGACTTTCAAGCCTACGAGTTCAGAAACCGTGAGCGGCAGCGTGAGCGTCGTAAATTCACAAGGCTCCAGCACGGTGATCCCAATTTCCGCCAGCGGCGTTCAGCCCACCATTAGCGTCACGCCTTCATCCGTAAGTTTTGGCAGCATCTCGGTTGGCTCCTCGAATTCGCAGACCATGAAAGTCACCAACTCTGGCACCGGCGTTCTTACCGTTTCGCAGATCAACGTGGCGGGTAGCGGGTTTAGCAGCAACGGCGTGAGTCTGCCCATTTCGTTGAATGCTGGACAATCCGGCAATTTCAACTTGCAGTTTGCGCCATCATCAGCAGGCGCGGTGACCGGTAGCGCCTCCTTGGTGAGCAACGCTCCGGGTTCGCCAGCGGTAATTTCGCTGAGCGGCACCGGAACCGCTGCATCGCGGACTCTTTCGTTCAGCACCAGCAGCGTGAGCTTCGGCAATGTGAATGACGGCAGTTCTGCTTCGCAAAGCGTGACCGTAACCAACGTCGGCAACTCGAACGTCACCATCTCGCAAATCTCCAGTAGCGGCACGGGCTTTGCGCTTAGCGGTGCGGGAACCCCACTAACGTTGTCGTCCACGCAGACCTTTACGTTCGGGGTATTGTTCAATCCAATTTCGGCGGGCAGCGTAACGGGCAGCGTCATCGTTGCGAGTAACGCCAGCGGTTCGCCAAAAACGATTGCACTCTCTGGCACAGGCGTAGCTACGACCGCGCACACCGTTGCGCTCACGTGGAATGCCAGCACGAGTTCCGTGTCGGGATATAACGTCTACCGCAGCACCACCAGCGGAAGCGGGTACATTCTGGTGAATGGCGGGTTGGTCGGTGGCCTAGCCTTCACCGACACATCGGTGCGAAGCGGCACGACCTATTATTACGTGACTACGGCAGTCGACAGCAGCGGCGATGAGAGTTCTTATTCCAACGAGGCGCAAGCCATCGTCCCGTAACGAAATTTAACGGAGCTTATCTAGTCTCCGCCTGCCGCACCAAGCGCCTCGCGCGCTTTTCCCGCCACGGCCGACTTGGGATCCAGCGCAATCGCCTTCTCCAATTCTGTCTTAGCCCGCGCCGCGTCGTTTAATTTCTGGTACGTCAGCGCCAGATGGTAGTGATACGCCTGATTGTTCGGCGCCTTCTTCACCGCTTCCTCGAATAGCGGGGCCGCCACGGAATACGCCGCATTGTGGTAGTAAGCCCAGCCCAGCGTGTCCGCTGAATTTGCCAAATTGGGGAAGCCCTTGCGCGCCGTTTGCGCCAGCGACAACGCCACGCTCACGTTGCCGTCGTGTTCGAGCATTAAGTACGCCAAATTGTTGGCTGCCGCCGCATTTTCGGAATCCATCGTCAAGGCCTTCTGGTAATTGCTTTCCGCGTTTTGCCAGTCGCCGCCTCTTTCTTGCAGACTTCCGAGCGCGATGTAAGTTCCGGCATCGTTCGGATCAATCGCCAGTGCTCGCTGATAGGTAGAGATAGCTTCGGCTGTTTCGTTGCGGCTGGCTTGCAATTGACCAAGCAGCAGCAGCGTATTCGCGTTCTTGCTGTCCAGCTCAACCGCGTGCTTCAGCGCGTCCTCGGCCTTATCCGGTTCCTTCATGCGTACGTACAAACCGGCTTGCAGAAAATAGAGTCCAGCCCTATCCGGTTGATGCGTCATTTCATCTTGCACTCGTTTGAGTGCGACGGCCGGCTGGTTTCGCTGCAAATCCACTTGCACCATGCCGCCTAGTGCCTCCAGCGAACGCGGATCGCGGCTAAGAGCCTGCTTGAAAAACGCCTCGGCATCTGCCGGGCGCTTCTGCGAGAGGCGCAATTCTCCCAGCTTGATATACGGCACAGGACTTTCCGGATTTCTTTGCAGCAGAGAATTCAGATCGGCTTCGGCACCAGCCGGATCGCCCTGGTTCATGCGCGCCAAGGCATGATCAAGATATCCATCAGCCGTTGCGGGAGAATACTTCTTCAGTTGTACTCCCACATCCTCCAGCGTGCGCCAATCGCCGTGTTGCATTGCGCTGGTCCCTAGGGATACCCAGGCCTCCGCAAGCGCCGGACGCAGCCGTACCGCCTCGCGCCATTCCGCCACGGCGCGCTGGCCTTCGCCTTTGTCGCGATACGCCAGGCCCAGTTGATAATGTCCATAGGGATTATCTGGCGCGTTTTTCAACGCGACCTGCAACACCCGCACAGCGTCGTCCGGCTTTTTCTGCTTTAGCAGTAATTGTCCCTTCAAAAGCAGCCCTTCTACATCGTGCGGAGATTTCTTCAAGATCTCTTCGCTTACTTGGCTGGCGTCGTCCAGCCGATTGCTCAATATCAATAACTGCAAATATGTTTTTCGAACGCTCAGATCGTCCGGATACTTTGTGGAAAGCGCCGCAAACTCCGCAACCGCCTTGGGCAGATCGCCACGGGTGATATACGAGTCGCCCAGCATCCGGTACGCCACAGGATCGGTGCTCAATTGTTTCTTGGCGTCAGTCAGCGCCTTGTCGGCCTGCTCCAGTTGACCTTGTCCGAAATACATTGCCGCCAGCGCCGCACGTGGCATGGGATCCTTCGGCGCTACCTGAATTCCAGCCTGAAATTGCTTTTCCGCCTCGGGCCAGCGCTTCTGTTGCTGGTATAACCTGCCAAGCGTGAGATACGACGTGACCGAATGATTGTCGAGGCTCTGCGCCTTTTGAAAACTAGATTCCGCGGCCGCTGCATTTCCGCTGCGCAGCTGAATCTCACCCAGGTTCAGGTACGACATTGCGCGATCCGGCGCCATTCCCACGCCGTCCGCAGCTTCTTTCAGCGCATCCGCCGAGTTGCCAAGCATCATATCGGCATTAGCCAATACCATCTGCGCTTCAACATTCTTCGGGTCGCTATGGAGTATCAACAACGCTCGATCTTTTGCTTCCTGCCGTTGCCCGCCCGCAAGTTGCAATTGGCTAAGCGCCACTTGTGCTCCCCAATTTTCTGGTTGCAGTTCGACGGCTTGTGACAAATCACGAAAAGCTTGCGACCAGTTGCTCACTTTCATGTGCGCTTCGCCAAGGTGGTAAAACGCTTCGGCAAATCGCGGATCAATTTGGATGGCGCGCTCGTATGAAATAATGGCTTCAGGATATTTGCCCTGGCTCATCTCCTGGTTGCCCTGCGCCAGGAATTTTTGCTTGCGCACATTCGGATCGCGCGAACATCCAGCCGTCAGCAGGATGAAGGAAATCATCGCTAGAGAAACTGCTCGCCACCGTACTGAGTTATTTGCATGCTTCAGGAGTGCCTTCATCTCGAGGTACCTCTAATTTCTATAAAGAGCGCCAGAATTCCCAAAAATGATCAATGGTCGCCCGTTCAAATCGCGCACCGCCAGTTATGAGCTCGGTACGTGACCTATATACTAAAAACTGGGTTTGCGACCCGGCGCCAAGGTCGCTCCCACCCATGCCCACCCGTTCCGAGGGAGAAAATTGGGGAATAATGGGAAGAGAATTGGACGAGGCGGGGGGCGAAGCGGCCCCGGAAACACCATCCCGAACCCTATACAGCATACCATTTACGTTGCAATTCACTGAAAATACGTACCTTACTTCCAGTATGCCTTTTTCCCTTCAGCACGCTAAGATGGAAGGTACCTTGCATATCCTGATAGCGTGACAATACGGCAAAGAACTGTAGCTATCGCATCTTTTTTCGGCTTAGCCACTTTTAAGTTACGGCGGAATGAGGAAACAGCATCATGGTAAGAAATGGCGAAATCACTCTGGCGGACATGAAACGGGTCTTTCGCAGGTATTGGTGGATTACCCCGTTCGCTACCATCGTCTTGACCTCGCTGGCTTTCATAGCCACCCTGATCCTGCCCAAGAAATATACCTCGGCCACCAGCGTCCTGGTCGAACAGCCGGTGGTGCCCTACGACCTGGTCAAGCCGGTAGTCACCATGGATTTGAATCAGCGCCTCGCTTCGATGAAGGCGCAATTGCTGAGCAGTTCGCGACTTCAGCCGATGGTCGACAAATTTAATCTGTATCCGGAACTGCGCGGTAACGTGCCGCCAGAGGAAATCGTCTACAGTCTGCAAAAAGCGATTGATGTGGAACTGTTGAAGCCGATGGACGGCGCGATGGGTCGCCAGCCGCCCGGCTTCCAAGTTTCGGTAACGTACGATAACCCGCGCACCGCGCAGCAGATTTGCCAGGAAATCACTTCAATTTTCATTGCGCAGAACTCTTCACAGCGTATCAATCAGGCCACGGAAACCACCGATTTCTTAAGTGGCCAGTTGGAAGAAGCCAAGCAAAGAATGGATGAGCAAGACGCTCGTCTCGCGCAATTCAAGCGGCAATATCTCGGTTCTTTGCCGGAGGAAGAGCAGACCAACCTTTCTTTGCTGACCGGTCTCAACACCCAACTCGAAGCGGCAATGCAATCGCTGAATCGCGCCCAGCAAGACAAAGCCTTCACCGAGACCATGTTGACCCAGCAGGAAGCCAACTGGAAAATGTCCGCGGCTGGCGGCTCTAATCCGGATAACCAGGAAGCCCAGCTAGCCAACCTTCAGGATCAGCTGACTAACCTGTTGACCCGCTACACGCCAGAGCATCCAGATGTCATGAAGCTAAAGGCGCAGATTGAAGATCTTAAGAATCGCATGGCGGCAGCGCCCGCAGCCACGACCATGGCCGCAACCACGCCGGGCAAACAGCAGCACGAACCGGCGCAAATTCAGCAGTTGCGCGCAAAGATCAAGCAAGACGACCTGAATATCTCCGACCTCACCAGACGGCAAAATCAGATCCAGGATCAAGTTCACCTGATTCAGGGCCGCGTTCAGGCCAGCCCGATGGTGGAAGAGCAATTCAAGGAACTCACGCGAAATTCGCAGGCTGCTACCGACTTCTACAATGAACTGATGAAGAAGCGTGCCAACTCCGCGATGGCTACAGACCTGGAGCATCGCGAACAAAGCGAACAGTTCAAGGTTTTGGATGCACCGAGCCTTCCGTCGAGCCCTTCGTTCCCCAAGGTTCCACTCTTCTTAGGCGGCGGTTTTGCCAGCGGCATGGTTATCTCGCTGGCTCTTTTGTATGCGCTGGCCATGATGGATAAGGCCATGTACAGCGAGCGCGACGTCGAGAAATATCTGAAGTTGCCCGTCCTCACCAGCGTCCCGAGCCTGGATGCCGCGGCTGCGCACAAAAACAGATTAAAACGGAAGCCTGGTAGTTTTGAACCTGCGGTTGCCCTGAAGTCTTAGGAAACTCGTAGAGAAAGCGAAAAAGAGCAAAAACGATGAGCCGTATCCACGAAGCACTGAAAAAGGCTGCTCAAGAACGTAATGCGCAACTGATCGATCGCCCGGCGCCCAGCCTCACCGATTTATCGGCCGAAGCTTTGACCAGCGCGGTTCTTCCCGATCGATCCGTGCTGGAATCCCCGGGAGCGTTTCCGGTTGCGCCGAAGCCCGAAATTCAGCAGTTCCAGGATTTCGTGACACGGTGCGTCCATCCTGAATGGCACGTCGAACCTCGTTACAACGTGTTCAGCCCCGAGGCGAATTCCCCCGCAGGTGCTGAACGATTCCGCACCTTACGCTCGCGCTTGTTCCAGGTTGCCGGTACGCAGCCTATTCGCCGCTTGGTAGTTACTAGTAGCGTTCCGGAAGAAGGCAAGACCTTCGTCACCTCCAATCTTGCGCAATCGTTTGCGCGCCAGCCAGAATGTCGTGTGCTTTTGATTGACGCAGACCTGCGTGCCTCACGCCTCCATCTTCCCTTTGGAGCTCCAGAAACTCCGGGGCTGACCGACTATTTGCGTGGTGATGCGGATGAGTCTCAAGTCGTGCAAGTTGGGCCAGAAGGCAATCTCTGCCTCATTCCTGGCGGCCGCAGCGTGCCGAATCCCAGCGAACTGCTGCACAACGATCGCATGAAGTTGTTACTCGACAAGATGGCCCGTATGTTCGATTGGATTTTGCTGGACACCCCGCCAGCTCTTGCCGTTCACGATGCCAGCTTGCTTGCCGACATTTGCGATGGCGTTCTCTTCGTCGTGCGTGCTGGTTCGACCGATGCCGAGATCGCCGAAAAAGCTTCCGGAGAATTCCGCGACAAGAATCTGATCGGCGTCATTCTCAATCGCGTCGAGAAACAGGAAAACTACGGAGGATACTACTACGGATATCCATCCGAGAAGCAGACTGCGCGTCAGCCTGTTTAACATCATTCCAGGCTTTACTAAATCGATTGATTAACCCTACGGGCAGTTCTAGACGGCGGGCTGGGCTTGGCTTGCTGGTCTGCCGGCAGCGCTCATTTCTCCGCGCCGCAGCCACCAGTACAATGGCACCAGCAACGCTAATCCAAAAATAAAGAAAACCACGCCTCCCTGGTGATGCAGTCGTCCATACAGGAAACCTGGATTAACGTAGTTGGCCAGCAACGTGAGAGTTGCGATGCGCACACCGTTTTTAATCAGCATCATCAGTACGCCGGCAGTTACAAACACAAATTTTTTCCAGAATGGCCGAAACGAAAAATGCGCCACCAATACCGCCAGAATGATGAGCGCGATGCTCGATCGAATTCCACTGCATTCTTCGGCCACTTCGATGCTCATTCTCGGCAACCGAAAAATAAACCCTTCTCGCAATACGGGTACTCCGCTTGCCTCGAACAGCCATCCCGCCACTTCTGCGGACCCCGCTTGTAGCCAGTAAACCAGCCGGCTGCGCATAAACTCAGGCAGTGGTACGGCAAAGAGCAAAAACGCGAGCCCAAACCAGCTACGCCTCGCAACGTCGAGCCCCAACACCGCTATATAGCCCGCAACGACGAGCAACAGGAAAGCCAGAATCTGTAGCGTCAATTGCGTGCTGGAATCCAGCGAAATTCCGTAGAACGCGAAGATCTTCAGCGCTACACCGGGAACGAGAAATCCCAGAGCCGCCGCAAAATCGAATTGTTCTTTGCGTTGGAGAGCCGCTCGATCCAGATAGAACAGCCAGCCGGAAATGAAAGGAATTAGCAGAATGTGAGAAGCGTCGTCGCTGTGCGTTGCCAGCGCGAACAGCGCGCGCAATGGCGTCAGAAACAGCAACACACTAACCAGCAACCACACGGATCCAATGAGCCAGCGCATTCCACGATTATCCGTGATAACTCCGCAAATTGGGCAGCTTCGCCTCTCTCGCGGCACGTAAGTGTAAGCCGTGCTCCTGCCCCAGCCGCGTCATACAAACGGTATGGTCAAGGCAGATCCCTGCCTGCCTCAGCAGTTACGGGGTCGTGACGCCGCGCCATCAGAGCGATAGTCACTCAGGATTTGTCCTTAGATTTTTGCTTCTTATTTGACCTGCGCAGTGGAGATTTTCGCCGATTTTGCGGAGGATCTAAGTCTTTCTGAGGGAAAACCCTGACCCGCCCTATCGGGAGGTTTAGGGCAGTTAACTCTCTCAAATAAAATAGCTTACGGCGGTCAAAAGCACTGGTTTTCGACCCAAGGCGCGCGGGGCGCGGCGAGGATCGGCGCTCGGTTCTGCCCAACGTTCGCTCAGGCGTTCGACGATTTTTGACCGAGCCTGGAATGATTTTACAACAAACGGGCATTCGTTTTCTCAAGCCTTCGGGGAAATCGCGCAAGGAAAGTCTCATCGTCGAGTCGTTTAAATTAAGTTCAATGATTGCCATTAGTTAGAAAAACGTTCCGGACCCCAGAACCCGTCTAATAACACCCGCCAATGGCACCGCAATTGCCAATCAAATAGTGGGTTTCGTTGGGACTCTTGTGGCGGTAGCTTGCAGACCCACACTGTAGGCGTTTTGCCTGAGATTCCCCAAGGAGATACGTTGAGCGCGTTTCCCGAACAGCAAGAGCGGTCAGAGTCCCCGGTCCTCCCGTGGTTTGCGCTGCAGGTCTGGTCCAGGCGCGAGTCTTTGATCGCAACTCATCTTCTCGGTCAGGGTTATGAATGCTTCTTGCCCATTAGCAAGAGCATTCGTCGCTGGTCGGACCGCATGAAGGAAGTGGAGCAGCCTCTTTTTCCGGGGTACTTGTTCTGCCGTTTTGATCTGCACAACCGCGGGCCGCTGCTTATGACCCCGGGCGTGCGCCAGATCGTCGGTATCGGTCGTTCCCCAGTTCCGGTGGAGGAAGCAGAAGTTGAAGCAATTCGGCAGGCTCTGGCTTCCGGTCTGCCTAGTCAGCCATGGCCCTACCTGCAAGTTGGTCAACGCGTCCGTGTTAGTCACGGCAGCTTGAACAACCTGGAAGGAATTTTGATCAATTTCAAAGGCGGCAATCGCGTGGTGCTGTCTGTAACGCTCTTGCAGCGGTCCGTGGCCATGGAAATCGATTTGTCCTGGGTAACTCCGATAAACGAGCCGAAGTCGGCAGCAGTCAAAGGTCTTCGGGAGCGGTCAGCAACTGTTCCAGTCTTAGGGTAAGTGGTGAGCAACATGTCGGGCGGTTTTTGTCAGGAAAGAGACGAAACTTATGGGTCTATTTCGAACAGCAGTAGCACGTGATGATAAGCAGGCGGATGTGACAGTTCGTGTTCCGGATAACAATGCGGATGAAGTTTCGATTCGCATGATTCTTTCCGAAGAAGCATTCATGTCCATGTTGTACCTGGAGCGCCGGCGCGCTGAACGGGCTCAGAAGCGCTATGTTCTTCTCCTGGTCGACGTCAAAGACGCAATCTCTGACAAACAAAAAATTCGCACGGTGCAGAAAGTCACTCGCACTATTTGTTCGGTAACCCGCGAAACCGACATCATCGGCTGGTATGTGCACGACCACATCCTCGGCGTGATTGCCACGGAAATTGGCAAAGCCAGCTCGAGTGAAGTGCGCGCCAAAATGTCTCAGAAGCTTCGCGCGGCTTTCCTGGAATCGTTGGGACCCACCAAGGCCTCGCAGATTTCTCTGTCGTTCCACTTTTTCCCGGAAGAACGCGAAGATGGCGATTTCAACGATTCCGCGAACAATGCGCTGTACCCCGAGTTCACCCGTAAAAAGTCCTCACGCAAACTGGCTCTTGGCTTCAAGCGAGCCATGGACATAGCAGGTAGCGCCTTTGCATTGGTTGTGTTGCTACCGGTTCTGGCCATCATCGCGCTAGCGATTAAAGCTACTTCGGAAGGTCCGGTTCTGTTTACTCAGGAGCGCCTCGGCCAATACGGGAAGAAGTTCCGCGTGCTCAAATTCCGCTCGATGCGCAAAGATTGCGATAGCGCCATTCACCAGCAGTATGTCAGCGCCTTTATTGCTGGCCAAGTGTCGACGAATGGGAACGGGAGCACCACCTTCAAGATTCAGAAGGATCCACGCATCACGCCGGTGGGCAGCATGCTGCGCAAGACCAGCTTGGACGAGCTTCCTCAATTCTGGAACGTGT
>JBAVNY010000359.1:0-1634 GCA_049691535.1 Candidatus Acidiferrum sp. | reverse complement strand
AATGCATCTGGCGGGACATGCTGCAGCGCACAAGAAGCAGCCAACGCACTTTTCGAGGCCGTTTTCGTCGCGGTGCAGAACGTGAATACCGCGGTAACGCGCTTGGAAATGGACGGGTTCCTCGGGGTAGTTTTCCGTGACCGTCTTGCGCAGCATATTGCGGAAGGTAACGCTAAAACCCTTTACCAGGGTGGTGAACGTTTCGGTTGCTTCCTTGATCATCGAAGACATCGGTCATCAGTTTAGCAAAGTCGAGGTTGCGCGGCAAATGGGAGAAATTCAGGAATACTTCATTCCGCACCCGAGCGGTCAAGCATGGGTGCTGTCGGAGGCTTCGGCAGAAATGGCGGCTGCAATTTGTTTGCCGTGAAAGCGTCCGTTTTCGATAAAGATTTCACTGGTATGGTTTCCGCCAATCACGACGCCGGCCACGTAGATACCTGGCACGTTGCTCTCGTGGGTTTGCGGATTCATGGAGGGCTTGTTGGTTTGGGGATCCAGAGAGATGCCCAACGAGCGTAAGAATTCAAAGTCTGGATGGTAGCCCGTGAGAGCAAAGACCTGATCGGCGGGGATGGCCTTTTCACCGTCGCGATTCGTGACTATCACGCGGCCTGGCTCAATGCGTTTAACTTCCGTCTCAAACAGCGCCTGAATCTGGCCGGCCTTGATGCGATTTTCAATATCCGGACGCACCCAGTATTTGATGGTGGACCCGAGTTCGGCGCGGCGGTGGACCATGATGACGTTCGCGCCGGAACGATAGAGGTCCAAGGCCGCCTCGGCAGCCGAATTTTTCCCACCAATGATTACTACATTTTGCCGCCAAAAAGGATGCGGTTCGGTGTAGTAGTGAGAGACGTGTGGCAAGTCTTCGCCCGGGATGCCCAGGTGATTTGGCAGGTCATAGTAGCCGGTGGCCACGGCTATTCTTTTCGCGGTGAATTGAGCGTCAATTCCCTGCTCACTTCGCGTATGAACCGTGAATCGTCCGTTGGAACCTTCGACTCGCTCGACGCGATGGCCCAGGCGCAGGTCCAGCGCGAAATGTTCAACGCACTTGCGGTAGTACTTCAGAGCGTCGGTTCGCGTGGGTTTTTCGGTGGCGCACGTCAGGGGCAGATCGCCGATTTCCAGAAGTTCCGGGGTCGTAAAAAACACCATGTTGACGGGATAGTGGTAAAGCGAGTTGCACAGGCAGCCTTTGTCAATGACCAGTGGGCGCAACCCGGCGCGCTTGGTTTCGATGGCGCAGGCAAGTCCCGTGGGTCCGGCGCCGATGCAAATCAGATCGTATGTGCTCACAAAAATAGTTTGCCTTGCCAAAAAATCTTTTGCAACCGGCAGAATGCATGTTCACCCCGGCCTCATCAGGAAGTAACCAAATATTTACAATCTTTGCGTATAATGCCGGTTGGGAGAAACCTATTTGGCTACGCGCGTTACGTCAACGACCGGCCCTGATTCGACCATCCCCGCAGAAGATTCCAAGGAGTCCTCACAACTTCTTCAGCCCGCCCGTGGATATCCGGGGGCGCTGATCGTTGTGGAGGGCATAGACGGCTCCGGCAAAAGTACGCAGTTATATTTATTGAAACGATGGCTGGAAATCGGCGGCTACCGATTGCATTTTA
>JBAVNY010000358.1:0-16309 GCA_049691535.1 Candidatus Acidiferrum sp. | reverse complement strand
TATATGGACAGCTCGGGCCTTGGCACCTTGGTGAGCCTCAAGGCTTCTGCCCTCCACCAAGGCTATTGCATTCTGGAGTTCGTCAACATGACTCCTCGCGTATTGGACCTTCTGCGCGTCACCAATCTAACGCAGCTTTTCTCCTCGCAAACCGGCCCGTCAAAGTCCGCCTGATCCACGCAAGATTTTTGGGGGTTCAGGGTGACTGTCCCAGCGAATAGCTAGCTTTTTCATGCAGCATGGCCGCAGAGGGATTTGAGATTTCTGATTATGTGCTTTCTCTACAGGTGACTTGCGGCAGGGAATTCCTGTAGCATTTCCGGGTGAACAAAGGGAAATCTGTCGATCGCAAGTCTAAGGCGAAACGCAAGGCCGCTCCTAAGAGCGTGGACGAATACCTTGCCAGCGCGCCGCTTCCCGCACGAAGCGCCCTTCACCAGATGCACGCTGCAATTCGCTCGGCCGTGCCAGCGGAAACCACCGAAGTGATCAGCTACGGCATTCCTGCTTTTAAGCACAAGAAAGTGCTGGTATGGTTTGCTGGCTTCACCAACCATTGCAGCCTATTTCCCACGGCTTCGATTATCGAGGCGCACACGAATGAACTTAAGCCCTTCACTATATCTAAAGGAACCATCCAGTTTCCGCTGGACAAGCCAATTCCAACTGCGCTTGTCCAGAAACTGGTCAAAGCGCGCGTTGCTGAGAGCCAGAGCAAAAGAAAGCGCTGAGTCATTCACCCTTCGCCTTTCGCTGTGCCTAATTAGCCTTGACCCAGACGCATTTCTTACTTTCGCCAGTTCCACAGCACCCTCCACAGCGTGACCAATTCCTGCATCATGCGCGGTGTCGCTAGCTCCAGGAAGCGGCAGCGATCCAGCACCGCCTTGTATCGGCCTTTGACGATGTCTGGGCTCAGCAGGGACAAGCTGCGCTGCAGTTCGTCCATTTCCGCCTTGGACATGGAATCGCTGGGAAGATTGGAGGGGCGCCGTGCCATCAGGAGGGAAATCTTATCATATTCGTATTTTGTTCGCCCATGATCGTGACTCGCCTTTTAGGATGGGGAACAGTCTTATCGGCGACAATAGTTAGGCGCAGCGTCGCCGCTCACATCAAGGACACCTTGATGTCGGCGATTGTAGCGGTCCGAGAGAATATCCATTTCATATCTACGGAATTTCAGGCTTTCGAGGTGTTGGGCGGCAACGGGAGCGATTCTGTTCCTGCTTTTCGCTTTATTCCCGACTTTTGCAGCGGAGGGCACCGGCACAATTTCTGGAAAGGTTTTTGATCCCCAGGGGACACCTGTGGCGGGAGCGCATGTGAGGCTCACGAACACAGCAGGGAATTTAGTTCGCGAGATCAATTGCGATGCGGAAGGAAATTTCAGACTGGAGGATGTCAGCATCGGCGAATATAAATTGGCTGCGGAGTCGGAAACGTTCGTTCCGGTAATCGTTGAAATTTCACTGGCGACAGAGCAGCAGAAAGAAATTGATCTGCGATTCAAGCAAATGGCTTCCGTGCTGCAGGCGATTACGGTGGTGGCATCCGCACCCTCGTCATTAACGCCAGATCCCTCACAGATGGTAGTGATTCACGATCAGGTGCTCGACGCAAATCCGGGGCGACCAGGAGCGCCGGTTTCAATTCCAGGTCTGCCGATTGAAACGGCGTCGGGTGGAATTAAAGCACCACAATATTTTGCGCCTGGCGTGGCGGGAGATCACGGCGAGCCCATCGCACAATTCTTTCAAATCGGAAACTTTTTATTTCCCAACAATCTGCCAGCGAATGCACACGGCAACGGGTATTCGGATCCCAATGTCTTGATTGCTCCGGTGATCGAAGGCGTGACCGTGGACGGCGGCGCTTTCAACGTTCGGGAGGGGAACCATTCCGTCGATCTCGCTGCCAGCTATGTGCCGCGCCCGCGGGTGACTGATTTTGTGCAGTTAACGGGAGATTATCGCGATATCGATCTGATGGCTGGGTGGAGCCCCAAGAAACCGGAAACGAATGCATGGATCGCGGGAGAATTTTCGTATGGCAACGGATTTCTGGAGCGGTTGGAGCACCGCAAGCAATACAAGCTGAATGGCGCGCGGGAATTTAAGTGGGGCAATCACCAGTTGACGTTATTTGGGATTGGCTATTATGGCTTCTCGTATGTTCCAGGTCTCAGTCCCATTCACGTGGCGGTGCCAGAAGACACCATTGATAATCGTCAATCGGACACCACGCACAACATTTTGCTTGTTGCGACGGACAACTGGAGGTTGAGCGAGCAAAGGCAAGTGTCGTTTTCGGGCTTCTTTAGGAACTATGCTTTGCAACTCCGATCAAATTTTGGTGATGGACTGATTCAACAGAGCGAGTCGCGCAACGTAGTCGGTGGAGAAGCTACTTACATCCAAAGCGTGCGGCCATGGATATCGTTGCTGGCGGGAGTTGATCTGCGAAGAGACGCGCCTCGCAATCTGGATTTGGACCGCTTAGACAACAACGGGAACTTTGCGCCGGTCACTGGCAACAACTTGACGATTTCCTTTGTCGAGCCATTTATTTCGCTGGATGGAACCGCGAATAAATACCTTCACTACGACGTGGGAATGCGGCAGGAAGAAGTGTGGATGAACAATCAGGATGTGCTAAATCCGCAAAATTCGTTCAACAGGTTGGCTTCGCTGAGTCTACCTAAGGCAACGCTAACGATTCTTGCGGGAGATCGCTCCTACTTGCCGAGCGTGGCGTTCAGCTACGGAGAGGCATTTCACACCGAGGATCCACGCATTGGAAATGGAACGGGGCAGCCATCGCTGCTAGCCCCATCGAAGTCGTATCAACTACGAATTTCGCAGGTCGTGAAAGAGACGCAGATCAACCTGACCCTAAGACGCACTTCGAACGCTCAAGAGCTGGCCAAGATAGATCCGGATACGGGTTTGCAGGAAGACTTCGGCCCGTCGGTAAACCGCATGATAGCGATTTCGTTGCAGAGGAATTTTACGCACGGGGCGGTCTATATCTCCTATGCACAAGCTGACGCGCGAGACACGCAGACGGGACTCCCGGTGCCAGAGGCTCCGCGGACTATTTGGGATGCGGTTGCCTCGGAAAATCGCCTGCCATTTCGCCTGCAGGTGCGGGGCGAGTTTGAATTCGTAAAAGCGAAACCACTAGGCGACGGGTCTGTGGGTGTGCCGGTGGTGGAAGTTCGCGGCGCGGTACTGCGCCCGTTTCTCGAGAATCGCATGTCGTTGGGAGCAAACTTCCTGATCGCCAGCGGATATACCGGGCAGACGACCGAAACAATTTCGACGCAGCCTGCTCTGTGTCCGATCGAATGCGTTGTAGGCGTGCCACTGCGGTCGTACATGAGCCTGAGTTGGACGTACTACTTTAAGAAATGAAGACCCCGCAAAAATAGCGTTGCGACGACCAGATCGCTGCGTTGCTAGACGGTCACAACAATTTTGCCGATTTGTTCGTTGGACTCCATGTAGCGATGCGCCTCCACGATCTGCTCAAATGGAAAGACGCGGTCGATGCGCGGTTTGAAATCCCCTGCCGCGACGTGATCGAAAACATACTTTTCTGCTTGGGCCGTTAGTTTCGGATTGACAAGAATTTCGCGCAGAGTGTAGCCACGGATGGAAAGAGCCTTACTCAAGGCCGTGAACAGTGGAAAAGGAGTCGGCTCTGGAGCCAGTGCACCGTATTCGAAAATGGTTCCATCGTACGCGGCGGCCCGAGCTAGCAACTCGATACCTTTTCCGGCGACAGGGTCGAAGATCACGCGAGCCCCTTTATCAGCAGTGATTTCCTTCACGCGCGTGAGAAAATCTTCTTCTTCGGTGGCAATAACGTGATCAGCTCCCAGTTCCTTCAGAATGGATTTCTTCTTTGAAGTTCGCGTGGTGGCGATACTAGTGGCGCCTTCTGCCTTGACTATTTCTATTGCTGCGAGTCCTACGCTGCTGCTTGCCGCCGTAATAATGACGAAGTCGCTCTTTTTGATTTGAGCGTGGGCGATCAGCGCGCCATATGCGGTCAGATATTGCATCCAGATGGATGTGCCCTCTTCCGGGCTGAGTCTTGCCGGATACTCGGCGAGCGCAGTTACGGGAGCGATGGCTACATTTCCATACACTCCATATTGAGTCATAAGGAACGCGGGAACCGTGCTGGCCTTTTTGCCCAGCCAACTTTTGTCGACGTCGGGCCCGACCGCGGTGACTACTCCGGCCGCTTCATAGCCAAGCTTCGAGGGCAAGACGGGGGTTTCGAGGTATCGTCCCTGGCGGAACATGACTTCGGCTCGATTTAGCCCGATGGCTTGGACATCTAGACGTACTTCACCTTTTTGCGGTTCGGGTAACGGCTCCTCTTGGATTTTGAGTACCTCAGGTCCGCCTACCGAATGGAACCGGACAACTCTCGCGGTGTTATTTGCCACGCTACTCACCTCAACAGGTTGGATTCCCTGTGAATCAAAAAGATTCAGGCCATTAAAGAATAGT
This sequence comes from Candidatus Acidiferrum sp., assembly GCA_049691535.1. Taxonomy (GTDB): domain Bacteria; phylum Acidobacteriota; class Terriglobia; order Acidiferrales; family UBA7541; genus Acidiferrum. Next base: position 11,783 of record JBAVNY010000358.1, on the reverse strand, counting down.
GCCTTCTGAGACAGCTTAGTTCAAGAATGGGAAGCACGCCAGATTGTGGTAGAACATCCATTGATCAGACGGCCGTGCAGGCAAGTGAGCGCGATGAAAGAATTGGCTTTCCTTTACGGCGTGAACGGTTGCCAGGAGGTTGGGTGTGAAAAACAGCGCGATTTTGCTGGTGCAGTGTCCGGACCGTAAGGGACTGGATGCGACGATTGCGGAATTTATCTATCGTTACGACGGAAATATTCTGCATTTTGAGCAGCATCAGGCCGGTGAGGAACGATATTACCTGGCGCGCGTGGAATGGGACCTGGCAGGATTTCGGTTGGGTCTGGCGGATTTTGATGCGGCATTTGGCCCGGTCGCGCACAAGTTTGGAATGAACTGGTGCATCGCGTTGAGCGATTACCGTCCGCGTGTAGCGATTTTTGTTTCAAAGTACGACCATTGCCTGGTGGACCTGCTGTACCGGCAGCGCAACGGCGAGCTCGCCTGCGGATTTCCGCTGATGATCAGCAATCACCTGGATGCCAAACGTCATGCCGATTTTTATGGAGTGCCCTTCCATCACATTCCTGTGACCAAAGAAAACAAGGGGCAGGCGGAAGCAAAGCAACTGGAATTGCTGCATGAGAATCGTATTGATGCGGTGGTGCTGGCCAGGTATATGCAGGTGCTTTCGACCGATTTTATCGTGCAATTCCCGATGCCGATCATCAACATTCACCATTCGTTTCTGCCGGCGTTTGTGGGAGCGAAGCCGCACCACCAGGCCTACGAGCGAGGCGTGAAACTGATCGGTGCCACGGCGCATTATGTCACCGAAGTGCTGGACGATGGACCGATCATCGAACAAGGCGTCGCGCGGATTTCGCATCGCGATTCGCTTGAGGATCTGGTGGAGAAGGGAAGGGACCTTGAGAAGGTGGTGCTGTCGAATGCGGTGCGATGGCACATTGAGAGCCGGATCTTGTTGTATGGCAACAAGACAATAATTTTTGCGTAGCCGCGACGGGGAAGAAAGTTTGGGCAGAGGGAGAGGCTTTTGGTTCACATTGGGTTTCTTCGAAGTTTTATTACGTGCGCTTTGATTTTGTTTTTGTCGTCCGTACCTGTTCTGGCGCAAGAGCAGGAAGGCAAGGGCGTAATCCGCGTGGATGTGAACCTAGTGTTGTTGGACGCCACGGTGAAAACAAAGGCGGGTCAGACCATGGGCGACCTGAAGCAGGAGGCATTCGAACTGCGTGAAGATGGAATGGCGCAGAAAATTGAGGTGTTCAGCCGCGATGAATTGCCTATCGAGGTGGCGCTGGTGTTGGATCTGAGTGACTCGATCGGGCCGTTTCTGGGACCACTGCGAGACGCGGCAAATACGGCGTTGGCAGCGCTAAAAGCGGACGATGAAGTGGCGTTGTTTACCTTTTCGACGGAAGCCGAATTGCGGGTGCCATTTACTAAGGACAAGAGCAAGATCGCCGAGCAGATCAATAACTTTAAGGTTGGAGGGGCAACAAATATCAATGATGGCATCTTCGTGGCCGCGAAGTATCTGCTGAACACGCCGCCGAAGGGCCGCCGCGTAATCATTTTGATCAGCGATGACGTGGGGACGAGCGCGGGCGGGCAGGGAACGAACGACATTGTTACCGAGACAATTGCGTGCGATGCGGTTTTGTATAACTTGAAAATTCCTGGATACAATCCGCCGGGAACACTGTTTGCGGCAAGTATGGTGCCGGGGTTGGTGAATATCCGGAAAGTGACGGAACAGACCGGTGGGGAAATTTTCGATGTTCAGGATGTCACTCATCTTGACGCAGTATTTGCGGCGCTGATCACCAGGATTAAAACGCGCTACACGCTGGGCTATTACACCCACGCAACGGCGGCCACCGGAAAGCCGCACAAGCTAGACGTGCGATTGGCGCCGTCGTATGGGAAAAAGGGCCACGATTACGTGGTGCTGGCGAAGACGGGCTACTATGTTCACTGAAGCATGCACCGAAACGCAGCATAAATAGAGCAGAAGCGGAATTGTACATGGATGGCTGTATTTTGTGATGTCGTGGAATTGCCGATACTGACCTACCTATGAAAAAGGACCCAGTAAGAATTCTAGTTGCTGATGATCATGAAATCGTGAGGCGAGGTGTTTCGTCGTTACTCGAATCGCGTGAGGACTTCGAAGTGTGCGCGGAAGCCACCAATGGCGAAGATGCGATAAAGCAAGCGCAATTGTTGAAGCCGGACCTGATCGTGCTGGATGTGACCATGCCGGGAATGGATGGATTGACCGCGGCGAAGTTGATAAAGAAAGGTCAGCCGGGGATTCCCATCTTAATTTTGTCGATGCACGGCGGTTCGGAGATTATCCGAGCGGCACAATTGGCGGGAGTGCAGGCGTTCATCACCAAGAGCGATGCGGCCAAAGTGTTGCTGGAAGCGGTGGATGCGGTGTTACACGGTGAAACGTTTTTTTCGTCAGGAGTGCGTTGAGGAGTTAGGATTTTCGAGAGGTAAAGATTTATCGTTGCCGGCCCTTCGTGGCTCAGGGCAAGCTGGAAACCAGCGCTCCTAATCCGATCGCGACGACAACTGCAGTGGCTAGTCGGCGGCGATGGTAGCTGGCAGGGAATTGGTCATATCGGCGTGGAGCAGGCGATGGAAGAGGTGTTCACCCGCTTCGCGGCGCACGGATAGGCGTCCAGCCAGGTAGGCGCGGGAGGAAAGTCCTCGCTGTACGGAATCGCAAATGGCCATATCTTCGTCTTGTACTTTTTCGCTGACCGCGATGCTTTCGCGATGATGCTGCTCGGCTGCCGGGCCGAGGTCAGAAAAGTAATAATCAAAAATCACGGCGCACTTATCGACGCCGAGAGGCAGGACAAGATTGGTGTCCATCACGCCGGAATAGGCGTTGATCATAAAGTTGGGGTAAATCCACAAATAGAAGGCATGGCCCTGGCGCGTATTGCCGATGGAATTCTCGAGAGCACCTGAAGAGTCAAGCGGGCTGGATTGCAGGCAACTGCGCTCGAAATTCTCGATGGTATATTTGGTATATTCCACCACGCTGCTGAGACCCTTGTGCGCGTGGGGAACGTGATAGCCGCCGTCAAGATAGTTGTCGACATAAACTTTCCAATTGCAATTTAGGGTGTAGACGCGCCGATCGAAGTAATGGAGATTCTCGGCGAGACGAAGTGGCGCGACCAACTCCAGAACTTTGCCGAGGAATTGCTGGAGCGGCGCAGCGTGGCCATCGAGATTCACAAAAACGAAATTTTCCCAGGTGTCGACGCGAACAGGAACCAGTCCATTGTCAGCGCGCTCGAAATTGCACACGCCTTCAAACTCCACCATGCCTTTGAGGGCGCCATCGTTTCCATAGGTCCAGCCGTGATACGGACAGCGAAACTGCTTGGCACATCCGCTCTGCTGCGGCACTACAGCCGCGGCGTGATGGCGGCAAACGTTGTAGAAAGCACGGAGCTGGTGGTCATCACTGCGGACCACGACGAGTGGCTCTTCGTTAACATCGATAGTGAAGAACTGGCCAGGTTCGCGAAGCTGGTCAAGGCGCCCGACTACCTGCCAATTAGACGCAAAGACGCTGGAGCGCTCGAGTTGCGCGATGCGAGGATCAAAATACCAAGGCGCAGGAATCGTGAAGGCGCGCTCCAGAGGAGCGGCGGGATTGTAGAGATTGAGGACATCGCGAATGCTGCGGTCATGCATCACTGGAACTCCGGGAAAACGGGAGAGACCCATATATCTATATATTAAGGACTGCGTTAGAAGTATTTTCCTGCAGGAGGAGCAGCAGGCGCAAGTAGAGAAAGCACTCTTGGATCATGCCCGAGGCGGGAAGTACGTTCGCGACAGGGAACAGAAGTAGTGCCACGGAAGGTCTGAGTTATAATTGATGGACCACGATATGCGGGAGTGGCGGAACTGGCAGACGCAGTAGCCTTAGGAGCTACCGGACTCACGTCCTTGGAGGTTCAAATCCTCTCTCCCGCACCATTCCAAATATCTTGAAAACGAAAACGGAAGCAAGCCGTACGTGCGGTGAGCTGCACGGCGAAACTTGCTTCGCTCTTGAATTCGTCGCGAATTCTCGTAAAACGCGAAAACGTAAAAAAGGCGGAGCTTCGGCTGGCGGTGTTCAGGGGAGAACGGCCGCTTTATCCGGTTCAGGGTGCCAAGGCTCCGCCCAATTCGGGGAATACCGCAGTGGGGCTGGATCACGTGCGCTACCCACCGAAACTTTTAGCTGCACGGAACGGGGATCGGGAGCCGAGCTGGACGGTCAGCTCCCGTTCGCCGCTTCTGCGTCAGTACGGAGTAACGTGAAACACGAATTCCAAATCTTTCTTGTCGCCAGCAGTGATGGTGATCTGTTTGGACTGCGTGCCGTAAAGTTCATGCCAAGCCGTGACGGTGTAGCTTCCAGGCGGCAAGTCTGGCAGCGAAAACGCTCCGGTGTTGTCGGTAACGGAGTGATGAGAATTCTTGAACACGGCAAGAACGCCGCGCATCCAGGAATGAAGCTCACACTTCACCTTGATGAATTCCGGCTGGTCATAGCGGATCACGACGGGAGGAGTGCCTGGCGGCTGTGAGCGATTCCACTCGGCATTCATGTGGGCCAAAGGATGCACCGAGTGAGTGACCACGTCGTCATTTTGCACCCAGACTTCCTGGCCGGTTTGGACGGAGGTGACATGCGGCGTATAGCGGCAACCTCGCTGGTTGAGGTGAATGACTTGCGACTGACTGGAGGCGTTTTCGTCGGGAGTGCCCTGCGAGATAAAGACGATCACGTTCTGCAAACTATTCTGCGGGCCAGTAACGCTAACCTCAGGCATCGGGGACGAAGAATAGAATTTTGCACAGTTCGGCTCGGCCGACATGTCGATGGGTTTGTATTTCTTGGGCGTACCTTCATAAGTGACCTTGCCGGTTATAGTGCCATTGGAGACAGGACTCATGGGAGCGGGGCTGGTTGTGTTGGGAGCAGCGAACAGCATGGCGTTCGCGTTCCGAACCTGAAACGAACCAGAATGGGTGACGCTGAATACGAAGGCCGAGAGAAAGCCAACAGTGAGGCATACGAACAGAGCAGAGAAGGACTGCAAGTGCGTGAGCGTCGCAACTGTTGCCTCTCTCGGAACGGGAGCCGATGGCGCGGAAAATTGCACAAAACCCTCCTGAGAAGCGATTGAGATTTTCACCCGGCTGGGGAACGGGTGAAGTAACGACAACACTAGGTGCTGTCGGGAACGCAGTTGTTGCGCTAAAGCAATTAATAGGTATTGAGGTTGTAAACAGTTTGTAAATTGTGGTGAGCGCGCGGAAGAACGAAGTTCGAAGGTTTTGCCGAGTTGCCTCGATTGAAAGCCGAGCTGGTTGGAAGAGCGATTCACCGGTGGGAAATCGGGAATTGAAGATATTGGCGGGAATGCAGGTGGAGAAGGGCGGCAGGTGAGGGGCGCCATATCTGCTGGAAAGCGGGGCGGAGGCAGAGGATAATGGGCAAACCTTTTAGAAGGAACGCAAAACGAGTCAGGCTAGACCAGGAGCCGCGTCAGTTATAGGAAGGGCATAGGAATAGGCGCCAGATTTAATCTACGTATGCGTTAGCGCGCGAGGTCTGATCAAAGAGATGATCCTGCAGCAACAAAATGATCCGCTGATTGCGGTCCGGCAGACGGACCACGCGTTTCTCTCGGGATTTTTTGCGCGCGAATGGGGGAACGACGAATTTGTGCGGCCGGAGCCCTTTGATCCGTTTTGTCTTGCGGCTGCAGAACACGACAACGGTTGGCAGGAGTGGGAATTGGCCCCGGGCGTAGATCCAAAAACATTTGTGCCGTATTCCTTCATGACCGTTCCAACGGAAGAGCACGTTGCGCTCTATCAGCGGGGAATTGATCGAGTAGTGAAAGCGGATTTGTATGCGGGATTGCTCGTGGCCATGCATTGCATGGGATTGTATGACCGGGCGCTTGCAACGATACCGGGTTATTCGGCGAAATACGTGAAATCCCAGGAGCAGCACCTGGCGAATGATTTCGTGCAGAGGTTGAGGTTGCAGCAATTGCGGCTGAAGGTGGACCTGCGCAATAACCCTGCGATGAAACCCTATGTGGAAGAAAATTTGATCAAGATGAATTTGCAGCGATTGGAAGCGCTCGATCGGTTGTCACTGTTCTTCTGCATGGGAGCTTTGGAGCAGACCACAATTGAAGCCGTGCCGGTAAACGACCAGGGAAAAGAAGCGGATCTAGAAATCCGGACCGTGGGAAAGAACCAGTTTACGATTACGCCGTATCCGTTCCGGCGTGAGCCGCTGGAACTTGCGATTGTGGCGCGGCGAATCCCCAAGCGCCGGTATACCGATGATGTTGACCTGCAGAGAGTGTTGACCGCGGCTTCATTTTTTCAAATGAAATACACGGTTCGCGCCGGAGCAAAGAAAGACCGGGCGCTTGGAACGGGCAGCTAGCACACTTCCGCGTAGGTTATTGTTGTTCGACTCGCCATACGGATGAGCGTGAAAGTCGAAAGCCCAAGTAGCCATCAAAAAGAAACCGCCTTCGCAATAAACCCGTCATAGTATTAGAGCAACAGAGTTCGTCGGGAAACATTGAAGACAATAGTGGATAACTGCGCGGCCAGGTAGGCCGAGTGGAGAAACGACATGCGCATGCGAAATCATTTAATGGCCTTCGGTGTGGCGACGATTTGCGCTGTGTGGCCGGGGAGTGCCGTGTGGGGGCAGGAGGCAGTGAAGGTGGATTCGCCTACGGTAGTGGTCACCGACGAGAAGCCTGCGACGATTAAGTCCACGACGCGCCTGGTGCAGATGAGTGTGGTGGTGACAAACAAGAAGGGAGAGCCGATCACGGGGCTGAGTAAGAGTGACTTTACAATTGTCGATGAGTCGAATCCGCAGCAGATCGAGTTTTTCACCGAGGCCGCACCCGCTCCGGTCTCGGCCGCTACAGCTAAGCCGTTGTTGCCGGCAAATGTTTTCACGAATCGATTTGATTTGAAGGGGCAGGATCCGGGAGCGGTGATCATCATTTTGTTTGATGCGGAGAACACCGCGACACAGGATCAGTATTATTTGCGAAAGCAGGTAATGTCGCTGCTGCGCACCCTGAAATCGCAAGACCACGTGGCGATTTATGGTCTGACAACGCAATTGCTGGTGTTGCACGATTTCACGCAAGACGATTCGGCGCTGGTGGAAGCGGTAAACAAGTTCGCGCCGAAAGAATTGGTGGCGTTCGACCAGTCGTTCGCTACGAGAGTGCAATTTGTAGGACCGTCGACCGGCGCGACCGGGCCTTGGCAGAATTTGGGGCAAGCCATGGAAACGCCGAACCGGCAAGTATCAAATCAATATTTGAAGATGAGAATGGAGACGACCACGGAAGCGTTGAAAGCGATTGCTAAACACGTGGCGGCGATACCAGGACGAAAGAGCTTGTTGTGGGTGTCTGGCGGCTTTCCCATTCAGATAGGTACACCTATGATTGGACGGCCGACCGATCTGTCGCTGGCAACGGATCAACGCACTGACCAAGGCGGCACATCGGTATGCGCGGATATTACTAACCAGCTTGCTTGTCCGGAAGAAGAGACCGGGACCTTCGACGACGGGGTGAAGGCTGCAGTTCGGGAACTGAACCGCGCCAACGTTGCCATTTATCCTGTAGACGCGCATGGAGTGGCGGTGGATCCGTCGATTGGACCGGAGGTTAAGGGCGGATTCGAAACGCTGGCAGTGCGCGACAACGATAAATCGTTCACTACGGAAACGCTAAACACTGAGCAGGAGACCCGAGACACCTCTAAGATGCTGGCCGATGGTACGGGAGGAGTGGCATTTTTCGGAACGAATGACGTAAAGAATGCGCTGCAACGAGCGTTTGACGACAGCCGCTATGCATACACCATTGGATTTTATCCGGATCATGGCAAATGGAACGGGGCGTTTCGAAAGGTAAAGGTGAGCGTGAAAGTGGATGGGGCGCGGTTGCGTTACCGGAATGGCTATTTTGCGGACCCCGAGAAGGCAGAGAGTGAGCCGCGGGCCAAAGCAGCGATTCAAGAGGCCGCGCTCAGTCCAGTGGAGGCAACAAGCTTGGGAATGATTGTAAGTGGAAAACTGTCTGGACCCGCTGCTGAGCGTAAAGTGGAGTTGCATGTCGGGCTTGATCCGAAACAATTGGTTCTGCAGAATACAGAAAATCACGAAAAAGGCGCGGTAGATTTGTATTTTGTGCAGCGCGACGGTAAGGGCGAACTGCTAGCGGCGGAAAATCAGCGTGTGGGGATCAGTCTTGAAGAGAAGCAATACGAGTATCTATCGAAGGCCGGGATGGTGCTGGGAAGGCACCTGACGATTGCGCCCGGCGCTGACGAATTGCGAGTGTTAGTCCGAGATGTGAGTTCTGAGGCACTGGGATCGGTGACGATTCCGGTACAAGCCCTGTTTGCAGGACCAGGAACGACAGGTACCGTGGCTCCAGCGAAGCTGCAAAGTCCAAACTAAAGAGACTTAAGCGGCGCCTCGGGATCAGATTTCTGCTTGACATTCTTTTCTGGTGCGTACATCGTTAAAAGCTTTGCTCCTGCTTCCGATTGTGACTGATGAGAGGGGAAGCAGGCTTACTTTCCTATGACCAAGGTTCGGCTCTGTTTTCATGATCGATGCTTCGATGGCACTGCGTCTGCGGCGTTGTTTTATCGATTCTATCGCGAGCGATTTGAGGCAAACGCGGAGTTCCAGTTTACAGGAATGACCCACAAGGCTAAGAGCCCGTGGGGCCAGGATCTATTTGACGGCGACGAGAATATTATCGTCGATTTCAAATATTCCAATTCGCCGAAATTGACCTGGTGGTTCGATCATCATCAGAGCGCATTTTTGACTCCGGCAGACGCGGAATATTTCAAAAGATTCCCTGGCAAGAACATGTATTACGACCCAGAGTACAAGTCCTGTACGAAACTGATTGCCACCGTTACAAGGGAAAAATTCGGATTCAATACCAAGCCTTTGGATGACTTGATCCATTGGGGAGACATTATTGATGGAGCGCAGTTTCCTACGCCACAATCGGCTACTGAACTGAAGGAGCCTGCGACGCAGTTGGCGTTGGTGATCGAAGCAGCTCCGGAAAACGGAATTCCTGCGCAGATTATTACCGAGCTTGCGTATCGCCCCTTGGCGGAAATGGTGAAATTGCCGCTGGTGGCGAAACACCTGGGACCGCTGCTGGAGAGGCACTGGAAGTCCATGGAAATTTTGCGACAGCGTTGTGAAGCGAAAGACGGGGTGATTTTTTTCGATGTGAGTGATTTGGACCTGGAAGGGTACAACAAGTTTGTGCCGTACCTGCTGCATCCGGAATGCGTGTATTCGGTGAGCGTCAGCGCTTCCGAGACCCGCGCCAAAGTTTCGCTTGGGACGAATCCTTGGAACCAGGCAACTGCCGATAAGAATTTGGCCAGCCTGGCGGAGAAATATGGTGGAGGCGGACATCCGCGCGTTTCGGCGATTTCTTTCGAGCCGCAGGATCTGGAGCGCGCGAAGCAAGTGGCACGAGATCTGGCAACCGTCTTACGGGCCAAGTGACGTCGTCACCGTTCTTCAATTTCGACGAATTAAGTAAAGCGGACCACTTCCTGGGGGTCTGGTTTTTTAGAGAATAGCGTCGAGTATGCTGAAGACGTAAGTCGACAGAGAATTTGTTTTGCGTGTAAAATAAAGAATTGCCTGTGGACCGGTAGCTCAATGGTAGAGCAGTTGACTCTTAATCAACGGGTTGGAGGTTCGAGTCCTCCCCGGTTCACCACTTATTTAGACTAACCCACTTATTTCGAAATACTTGGTGTTGCCTGGCATTGTTCACTAAGACCAGATTTGGGAACATCTGGGAACAAAACTCCCGCCACTCGCTCGACCGCACGCCGTTGCGAGTCGGGGATTACATGCATGTATGTGTTGAGCGTGGTTTCCAGGTCAGAATGACCTAGGAGTGCCTGTGCTGTCTTGATGGATTCACCCATTTCTCCCATCAAGGTTGCGCTTGCGTGACGGAACGAATGCCACGAGACCCTCGGCAGCTTCAGTCGATCACAAGTCGTAGCTAACGCACGGTTGTACAGATTCTTAGGGCTTAGGGGAGTACCCTTGCTCGTGCAGAACACAAGGTCTCCTGTCTGCGTGTAAGTGCAACAAGCTCTGTATAACTCGAGTGCCTGGGATAATGCCGAGCTCATTGGGATCACTCGCTGGCTGCTGCGAGTTTTTGGAGTTCCAAACTGGCCGTCGGAGTAGGTCTCCGAAATCTTAAGGTTCCCTCGCAGGAAGTCCACGCGGTTCCACCTGAGTGCGAGAATCTCTCCGATTCGCATACCGGTGAGCACAGCAGTTAAAACGACCGTGCGACATGGCTCCTCTAATTCTGGTAGGAGGCTTTGAATTTGTGGCAGTGTAAGTAGCAGCTTTTGTTTGTTGGATTCTCGCTCGCCAACTTGAATCCCGTGTGCGGGGTTGTGTTCAAGATAGCCGGACTCAACGGCAGCCCGGAGAACCTTAGCGACCGTTATCCGGACGCTATGCAAGGTTGAAGTTGAATACCCTTTTTGTTTGAGCGTAAGGAGTAAATGCTGGATAGCTCCTCGGTTCACGTCACAAAGTCGCATCAGGCCGAGCGTTGGCATGACGTACTTATCCAAGTTGAATTGATAGATTCGTACGCTGCTGGGCTTCAGTGCAAGCAGCGCGCCGGTCTGCCAATGTTCCTTTGCGAATTTCTCAAAGGTCATGATGGGTCGGGGCCGATGTCGCCCCTGGTTGATTTCAGACACTCGCTTCTGCAAGAGCGAGCGGGCCTCGCGTCGAGAGAGATCGCTTACCGATCCAAGTACGACGGTTCGCTGTGTGCGGTGCAGAGATCCGTCTTCCCTGATCAAATCTTCCCTCCAACGTGCAACCCAAATTTTGATGTGTTTTCCTCGAATGAATAGACTTCCATCTTGATAACGCGGGCGTGCCATTCGATCCTTTCCGTTGGCTCGTCCGCATTCCCTTGCGTCGGTTCTGAGTGTATCTAGACTACCCAGCATGCGGGTAGTCCTTTCTCCTATTCTCATCAATCCAGCGCATGATGTCCGTTCGTTGGAAGCGCCAATACTTGCCAAGACGAATTCCAGGAATCCGATTGTGGCAGCGCAGCCGTGTGCGTTCATAAACCCAGGACGAAGTTACCTGAAGTAATTCAGCAACTTGGTGCGCCGTCATCAAACAACCATCTTGGTTTCTTTCTCCTCCTGTGGCCGCGCGGGGTGACGCGGCATTGGACTTGCTATCAGCATCAGCAACCGAATGATCTTGGTCAAACCCCAGCGGCGATGATGTCGCGGTCGTCTCCTTGACGAGACTTGTCTCCGAAAGAGTGCGTACTACTTGGCATGAGCCATGCCGTCGGTCGGACGCTGGGTTCTCATGCATACAGAATTGGAGGCGACGGTGCATGGTTCTTTACTTTAGTTCCAGTTGGAACGAATCTCCTTTCGCTCTTGGTAGGTGAGTACTGGCGCGTTGGCCTGAAAGCCAGGACTGAAACTCTTTGTCTTTGTGATAGACAAGTTTCAGAGCTTCCGTTACCACATACGACGGTGAGCAGTCGAGAAACTCAGCGTACTTCGCAAGCTTACTCTTTGTTTCGTCGTCGAGTCTTAGCTGGACAACTGTGGTTTTGGGT
>JBAVNY010000357.1:0-1929 GCA_049691535.1 Candidatus Acidiferrum sp. | reverse complement strand
AAAGGGTCTCACTTTGTATTTCACACCGCTCAAGTCCGGCTCCAGCGAACGCACGCTGCCCATCGCCGTAGGCGTCAATCCGAAGACGAAGCGCTACCAATCGATGGATCCTTCCTACCAGCACTTTTTGTCCGAGGCATCCACCCTGGACAATCCGAGGTCAACGGTGCGATGAGCACATCGGCGGCAGCCCTGCGCGCTAGTGGACCCGCGAATTCCTCGTGGAAGAACTTGCGCGGTTTGCTGCCCTATTTAGCCAAATATAAAGGCGCCATTGCGCTTGGCATGATCACGCTTGCGGTGATGGGATTGATCGGCAATCTCGTGCCTCTTACCGCCGGTATCATTACCGACACTTTGGCAGGAAGCGCGCGCCCCTTCGAACGCACCACCCACGGCGCGCAAGACGTTTCCATTTTCAATTGGCTCAGCAATCTGGTGCCGTATTACGAACCACACAGCCGCCACACCCTCGGGATTTACTGCCTGATCCTCGTGGTGTGCATCGGGCTGAAAGGCATTTTGTCGTTTATTACCCGCTGGGTGCTGATTGGAATTTCGCGCGATATCGAATTCGATATCCGCGGCGACCTGCTCAATAAATTGCTAGTGATGGAGCCAGAATTCTACGTACGTAATCGCACCGGCGAATTGATGTCGCGCGCCACTAACGATTTAAATGCGGTGCGCATGGTCTTGGGCCCGGGAATCATGTACAGCGGCACCACCATCGTCACCATGGTTCTGGCCATCAGCGTTATGGCTATCCTCTCCCCTTCGCTGACGCTATGGGTACTCTTGCCGGTGCCGGTGGTCGCTCTCGTTGTGCGCCACTTCGGCAAAGTGATCCACGAACTTTACGAAAAAATCCAGGCAGCGCTGGCCACCCTGTCGGCGAAAGTTCAGGAAAACCTTTCTGGCGTTCGCGTGATCCGCGCCTACGCTCAGGAAGAAGCCGAAATTCGCAGTTTCGACGAGCCCAATCGTGAATACGTCGCCAAGAACGTACTCCTGATTCGCATGTGGAGCATGTTCATGCCGTCGCTTTCTTCGCTGATCGGCACCACTTTTCTAATCGTGTTGTTTGCTGGCGGCTATCGCGTGTTGCATGGCCGCATGTCACTGGGTGCGCTGATTACTTTCAACACCTACTTGAATCAGCTGGTCTGGCCGATGATCGCACTCGGCTGGGTCACCAATATTTTCCAGCGTGGCGCCGCTTCCATGGGCCGCTTGAACTACATTCTGCAAGCCGCGCCGCAGATCGATGACCGCTTCGCAAAATTGCCCAAAGGCGCGCCGGTCTCCGGTGAAATTGAGTTTCGCAATCTGACCTTTACGTATCCGACGGCTAACATGCATTCCGGATCAAACGGTACCTCCGTAAGCGTTGCCAAGCCTGTGTTGAAAAATATCAATCTCAAAATTCCCGCCGGCTCTACCTTGGCGATTGTTGGCCCCACGGGGTCCGGCAAAACCACGCTGGCCGCCTTAATCGCGCGTTTGTGGGAGGCCCCCGAAGGGGAAATTCTGATTGATGGCCGCAGCATCCGCGAATGGCCACTTGAGACTTTGCGGCGCGCCATCGGATTCGTGCCGCAAGATACGTATCTCTTCTCCGAAACGGTAGGTGGCAACATTGCTTTCGGCGTGGAGAAACACGACCCGGAAGAAGTGCGCCGCGCCGCGGAAATTGCCAACCTTGATGGCGACGTGACCGACTTCGCAAATCAATACGAAACCGTTGTTGGAGAACGCGGAATTACCCTCTCCGGCGGTCAGAAACAACGTTCCGCCATCGCTCGCGCGGTCGTTCGTGATCCGCGAATTCTGGTTCTGGACGATTCCCTGTCCGCCGTAGATACCCAGACCGAAGAAAAAATCCTGAGCCGCTTGCGCAATGTAATGAGCGGCAGAACTACTATCCTG
>JBAVNY010000356.1:0-7588 GCA_049691535.1 Candidatus Acidiferrum sp. | reverse complement strand
TTCCTGCTCGGCCGTAGCAATCACCGCGCTGGCGCCGGCGAATAATTCCCGGCCAAATAGGCAGTGATATAACCGCTTCAATCGCACATTACGCACAATCGGCACATACATTCCGATCGGCTCAATCACATAGGGAATTTGCCGCGCCCGACATTCCTTGGCAACCCGCGGGCCCAGGAAATCGTAAAGCCCAAAAATGTGCACCACGTCAAAGTTCGCAAGCCGAGCACGCAGATACCGCCCCAAAGCCGGATTCCAACTCACCGCTCTATACCGAAACCAGTTCGCCAGATAAATCGCCGTCACTCCATTTACCTTGCGCCTCTGCCCGAACGGACTTGGCTCCATCACGCCTTCTTCCGTCTTTTCGTTCACCCTTTTTTGCAATCCCCAATCCGCGGTCAGCACCGTTACTTCATTTCCCATCCGCGCCAGACCTTCGGCCAGCGCCCGCACCTTTGCCGGGGGCCCGCCAAACTCAAAAAAAGGGGCATAGCTCTGGGTAACGTTCAGGATTCGCATGATTCGCGCAGAATCTTCTTGAAGGCTTTTGCAAATGTGCTGAAGCGAAATTCCTTTTCCACCCGCTCCCGTCCCTTGGCGCCCATTTGTTTCGCTGCTTCCGGATTAGCCAGCAGCGCATCGATCGACGTAGCGAGTTGCACGGTGTCGCCGTGTTGCACCAGATAACCAGTCACTCCATCTTGAATAATTTCCGGCGCGCCCCCGTGCGCTCCGCCAATCACCGGCTTGCCGCGCGCCATCGCTTCCAGATAAACAAAACCAAATCCCTCGCCACGGCTGGGCAGCGCAAACATTTCACATGCAGCATACGTTGCGGAAAGTTCCGCATAGCTCAAGCCGGTGAGGAAGTGGACGTGATTCTGCACGCCGCATTCCCGTGCAAGATTTTCCAGCCATTCGCGATCATCACCCGTTCCCACAATAGCCAGTTGCAGATCGATCCAATGCTGCAGCAGTCGCGGCAAGGTCATAATCAAGGTGTCCATGCCTTTGTAGCGTTCTGTAGTTAGCCAGCGGCCCACCGTCAAAATCACGCGCCCGGTCGGAAAGCCGGCTGGAACCTTGGCTGTTGCCGCACCGCCGCTTTGCGTCTCGAAGTCGGGATCAAGCGCCCAGGGCAAAACGCGAATCCGTTCTGGCGCTACCCCCTGCAGCGAAACCAGAAAATCCGCCGTGGCGCGGCTTGGTGCCAGCACCAGCGAAGCATGCCGCAGCGCTCTGCGACGCAGCGGTGAAAGCTCTTCCCACACTTCCACGCCGTGCGTGCACACGATACTTTTCATTCGTGGTGCCAGTGCCTGCATGGCTCGCGCAATTGTTGCCAGATTCGGATGTGCTGCCAGGACGATTTTTGGACGTCGCCGCGCCGCACGCATCGCTGTAGTCACGAACCGCGCTTTTCCCCGCGCTGCTCCGGTGTACACGAATTCGCGTTCGCCCACGCGCATCCGATGCAGATCGGGCGTATCGTTCAAGCTCAATATCCGGTACTCCATGTGTTTTGATGCGGCATATTCACTCAGCACAAATGCCATGTGACGCCCCGCTCGTTGTATTCCGCCGGGAGCGTCCAGTTCAGGAAAGAGCCCAATCAGCACGCGGTGAGTCTGCCAAACACAAGTAGCGGAACGCAAGGACTGTCTACCAGCATCGTTAACACGCCGAGCCGTTCGTCAGGTCTTTCAATTGCAAAAAGGAATCGATGTAGACATCTGCGGGTTCAAGCACTGCATCGTGTTTGCCAAAACCGTAGGTCACTCCCACCGCTACTATTCCTGCATTGCGCGCGGTTTGTATGTCCACATCCGAATCGCCGACCATCGCGGCGTCGCCCGGCTTCACTCCCAGTTCTTGCAGGATCGATTGCACCCCGGTTGGATCGGGCTTTTTCTTCGCGAAAGAATCACCGCCATAAATTCGCCGGAAATATTTCGTCAATCCCAGCCCATCCAAAATCTCTTCGCTCAGTTTTGCCGGCTTATTGGTCAGCACCGCCATTGGATATTTGGCGATTGCCGCCAAACCTTGCTCCACGCCGTCGTAGGCGCGCGTTGCGTCCAGCTTGTGCGCTTCGTAATGCGTCAGAAAAATCTGCAAAGCTTTCTGCAGTTCCGCTTCGCTTGCACCGGGGCCGAGCGCGCTGGCCACCAATTTTGGCGCACCATGTCCTACATAGCTTGCTACCGTGTCCGCAGGCAGAGTCTCGCGGCCAATATCGCGCAGCATCGCATTGACCGAGAACACCAAATCCATCTTCGAGTCGATTAGCGTTCCGTCCAGATCGAACACGAAGGCTTGCACCAGCGGCATTTTATCCTTGGTCATAGCCCTGTATTGTAATACGCGCGTCGTTTTCTACTCACGTACCCTTGTAATTGCTTACCTACCCTTTTTTAGTTTCATCCGTCTTCACGTACACTTAGAAGTTGCCTCACCCGGCAAAATCGGCTCAGGAGATCTCATGGCTTCGGTTTATCCGTTTCGCGCCTACCGCTACAATCCGGAAGTTACTTCCTTCGGCAATGTGCTCACGCAGCCCTACGACAAAATTACTCCCGCCATGCAAGAGAAGTACTACGGCGCCGACCCTCGGAACTTGATCACTGTCGAAAAAGGCCGCAAATTCCCCAACGATACCGAAAAAAATAGCGTGTATACGCGTGCCGCGCTCGCTCTTCAAGAGTGGATTGACCACAAAGCTGTTTTGCAGGACGCAGCTCCCGCTTTTTATGCGTATACGCAAGAATTCACGGTACCCGGCACCATGCTGCGCCGCACTCGCCGCGGTTTTATCGGCGCCGGCAAGCTTGAAGAATATTCCGCCGGCGTCGTCTTTCGCCATGAGCAGACCCTCTCCGGCCCAAAAGCGGACCGCTTAGAACTGCTGCGCCACACCCACACCCACACCGGGCAGTTATTTTTTCTTTATTCCGACCCACAACTGCGCATCGACGCGATTCTTGCCGATGTCGAAGCGTCGCAAACTCCGGTCACGCTGATGACCGATGAATACGGCGTGATCCATCGCCTCTGGTTGATCACCAATGCCGATCAGATTGCAGCGATTCAGAAAGGCATGGCGGATCAGAAGCTGGTGATTGCCGATGGACATCATCGCTATGAAACTTCGCTGAATTATCGCAACGAGTGCCGCGCCAAGGCCGGCAAGGTTGTCGAAGACGCGCCCTGCGAACGCTCGATGATGACCTTCATCAACACCCGCAGCGAAGGTCTCACCGTTCTGCCCACCCACCGGGTGGTCAACAAACTGCGCGATTTTTCATGGAGCAAGGTGCGCCGCTATCTCGAGCCGTGGTTCGAGACCGAAGTATTTCCGATACCAAATGATTCGCAACGCTTCGAAGTTCAGGAGCGGTTTCTGAATCGCCTGGTCGCCAGAAATCGAGATCGTGCCATCGGCGTCTATCCCGCGCCGCAACAGTCCGAGCCTCGGGCATTTTATTTGCTTACGCTGCGTCCGGGCGCGGACTTAGGGCAGGTGCTGCCCAACTCCACTCCCATGCAGCGCTATCTCGACGTCGTTTTGTTGCATCAAGGAATTCTCGAGCCGGCCCTGGGCATCACTCCGCAGGCGGTCTCTTCCGAGGCAAACTTGTCTTACGAACGCGAAGCTGCTTCTGCCATCGAAGCGGTCGATCGTGGCGCCGCGCAAGTTGCGTTCCTGCTGAATCCAGTTGAAGTGGAACTGGTGATGAAGGTGGCCACGGCGGGCGAAGTCATGCCACAGAAATCGACGGACTTCTATCCCAAGCTGCTCAGCGGCATCACCATGTATCGCGTCGACGACTAAAACACTCCGGAAATAAAAAAGGGCAGGCGCAAACCTGCCCTCGTTTGATTTGTTGGTGTGGCGAAGTACCTTACGGCTTCGAGAAGCTGGCTACCGCTTCCGCTTCCGTATTCGACACGTCGAAAATCGTCATCAGCTTGGTAATCTGCAGCACTTCCTGGAACTTGGTGCCCAGGTGACACAACCGCAGCGAGGCGCCCTGCGCTTTCGCGCTGTGATGCGCCGCCACTAGCGTGCCAAGTCCCGCGCTGTCGATGAACGTAATGTTGTCCATGTTCAGAACGACTTTCTTTTTGCCTTCTGCCACCAGCGCCTTGATCTTTTCGCGCAGCGCATTGCTTTCTTCGCCCAGCACGATCCTGCCGTCAAGCGCCACTACTGTTACGCCGTCCACTTCGCGTTGCGTCATCTTCAATGCCACGGTAATTCCTCCTCGTCCCTGCACACATCCGGCGGCAACCCAGGCCGGAACCGCAAAGCCTATCCGATTTTCTTTTATTTCGCAAAGCGGACTTTCCTTTATTCCGCTCCGCGCCTAGTAGTAGTCCGCGCAAGACATGTAATACCCGCATACGTTACAAACCAGTTTGCAACGCCGGGATTC
Organism: Candidatus Acidiferrum sp.; assembly: GCA_049691535.1. Taxonomy (GTDB): domain Bacteria; phylum Acidobacteriota; class Terriglobia; order Acidiferrales; family UBA7541; genus Acidiferrum. The sequence goes on along the minus strand of JBAVNY010000356.1, from coordinate 3,149 downwards.
CAGCTTTTGCGAACAGACCGGGCAGTATTGCGAAGCATGTCCTTCGCTTCGAGTGGACGCTTTATCCGCAGCCTGCATGCGGTTTGCGGACTCGATATCCACTTCGCCTCGCGGTCCTGCCGAGGCTACTTCTTCCTTCCCGGTATCTCTCACGGCCCTCCGGTTATAGCACAACCGGTTGCTAACGGGAAAGCACACGCAACCCGGCAGCCGGTGCCAACTTCGCCGGTAATATCCTGGTTCAGGCCTCGGTAAAGCCTCGCCTTGTTGTATTGTTACTGCGCGCTACTTGGAGGCGTCCTCGCATGCATTTGCGCCGTTACGTTGCTTTTTTTGGCACACGTCGGTTTGTTCTCGCGGTCGCAGCAAGCTTTATCTTCGCTCTTCCCCCCATCGCGCATGGACAAATGCCACAACCCACGGCCGCGCAGAAACTTCGCTTCGAGATTTCCTTTCCCGCTTCACTTAGCGCTCAACCTGTCGACGGCCACATCCTGTTGGGCATCTCGCGCGACAAGGACCACGAACCCCGCTTCCAACTGGATGAGGAGGAGGCTTCCAGTGCGCAGTTTTTTGGTCTCGACGTGGATGGCTGGAAGCCTGAAGCTGCTGCCATCATCGATTCCTCCACGCTTGGGTATCCCCATGTCAGTCTCAATGAACTTCCGGCGGGCGATTACTACGTGCAAGCGGTTCTGAATGTTTATGCCACGTTTCATCGCGCCGACGGGCACGTCATCAAGCTCGCGCCGGATATGGGCGAAGGGCAGCAATGGTTTCGCAAGCCCGGAAACTTTCTGAACAAGCCGGTTCTTGTGCATCTTGATCCTGCGACCGGTGGCGTGGTCCGCATTTCGCTGACCGAGAAAATTCCACCCATTGCGCCGCCGCAAGACACCAAATACATCAAGCACATTCGCATCCAGAGCAAATTGCTCTCTGATTTCTGGGGAACGCCGATGTATCTCGGCGCGATCGTTTTACTTCCACAGGGATTCGAGGAACATCCCACGGCGCATTATCCGCTGCTGGTCGATCATGGGCACTTCACGGATGATTTGCATTTCTTCTTGCCGGAAATACCTTCGTCGTTGCGGCCAGAACAGCGCGAAATGCTGCAATATGCGAATCGCTTTTACCAGGATTGGACCGCGGGGCGCTTGCCGCGCATATTGATTATGGTGATTCAGCATGCCAATCCGTATTACGACGATTCGTACGCGGTGAATTCCGCTAATCTGGGTCCTTATGGCGACGCGATCACGCAAGAGTTGATTCCGGAAGTCGAGAAGCGTTTTCGCGGTATTGGCCAATCTTGGGCGCGGGCGTTGGAAGGTGGATCGACAGGAGGCTGGGAAGCAATCGCACAGCAAATTTTTTATCCCGATTATTTCAACGCCGCTTACAGTTTCTGCCCGGATCCTGTAGATTTTCGCGCCTATCAGCTGGTAAATATCTATGAGAATAAAAATGCGTTCTGGGATGACGGCCCGTTCGGGAAAGTTCCGCGGGGGGAAATGCGCACGGCCGACGGAGAAATTCTCGCGGTGATGGAACCGGCGGTGCGCCGCGAAGAGGTGATGGGCACGCACGGCCGTTCGACGGAACAGTTTGGAATTTGGCAGGCGGTTTTCAGTCCGGTTGGCGCAGATGGATATCCTAAACCCATCTGGAATCCTTCCACCGGACTGATTGATCCGGAAGTCGCGGCGTATTGGAAAGAGCACTACGACTTGCGCTACATCCTGGAGCGCGACTTGGCGAAACTGGGGCCAAAGCTTGCGGGAAAAGTGCATTTCGCCGTGGGTGATGCGGACACCTGGTATCTGAATAATGCGGTTCACCTGATGCAGGCGTTTCACGACTCGCCGAAGAATCCGTTTCGCATCGCCGACTTTGAATACAGTCCGGGGAAACCGCACTGCTATGAAGGTGGCGGCGACATTTCCACGCACGAAAGTTATGGCACGGTGTTTCAGCGAATTTTGCCGCAAATTGCGCGGCACATGAAGGCCACCGCACCGGCCGAGGCGGACATGTCCTGGAACTATTAGCCGCTTTGGCGGGCTCAGAAAGTGCTTCCGTTTGCTCCGACAAGGTCACAGAATAGCGCTGCGTTGTCATGGGCGAGTAACCTTCACCGGTGGCACAGCGTCTATATAGATGTAGGGCAACAACGCGGTTTCCGAGGGTTCGCGGTATGCGCAGGATCCTGATTTCCGGCTTTCTTTTCTTCGGTTTACCTCTTTTCGCCGCAGCTCAGCATATGGGCGGAACGGTTGGCTCCTCGATGCATGCTGCCCCGATGGCGGCACCCGCTGGCGGAATTCACAGCGCACCAGTTGCGCATACCACGCCGGCTGGACACGTTGCCTTAGCTCATCCAGCCGCTGGAGCACATCCGGTGGCCCATACGGACTCAGCCAACGCGCGTCCCACGGTGCCGCGGGGAGGCTGGCATCCTGGTTCACCGGTAAGCACCACGCATCGCTCGTCCACTTACATTAACAACACGGGAATCAATAACGGGCGCTACGCCGGAAACGGTTATCCTCCTGCGCCGGGCTTGGGATTCGATTACACCCATTTTTTTGCGACGCATCCGAATTATGGTCGATTCCACCGCACAAACGGATTCATCTTGCCGTTCTTTGGCGGAGGCATTTACGTTCCGTATCCGTACTACATGGACCTGCCGACCGAAGAGGAACAAGCTGCGGATTATCAGCCTAATGACGCACAAGATGTTCCCGCGGAATCGGCGGATAACAATACTTCGTCGGCGCCGGCAGCTTCACAATCTTCCTCTTGGGCTCGCGGCAGTTCGTCCCTGCCGGCATTGCAGGCGCAGCCGGAATATGTGTTTGTGCGACGCGATGGAACGGTTTTCTTCGCCGTGGCGTTTTCGTGGTCCAACGATAAGTTGCAATACATCACCAAGGAAGGCTTCCGCCGCAGCGTTCCACGCAACACGCTGGACCTTGACGCCACGCAACAGTTCAATGACCAGCGCGGCATTTCATTTCGTCTTCCCGCATAGCCGCAAATCTCCGGTGAAAATTGTTTCGTGGTGACCACCCGCCGCTGTAGAGTGGTGGCGTTTTCGGTCTTTCGCCTGAGGCTCCCGAGGCCAACCTCAACTGGAAAGC
>JBAVNY010000355.1:0-9150 GCA_049691535.1 Candidatus Acidiferrum sp. | reverse complement strand
TGGAAATGGCGAACGCCGGCGCGGGACGAGTGATCCCGGAGTCGGAACTCACGGCAGAACGTTTGAGCAAGGAAATTTTCTCCCTCCTCGACCAGCCGCAGGAGATTGAAAAGTTGTCAACGACGGCGCGGAAACTCGCCCGCCCAGAGGCTGCACGCGACATCGTAGATTTGATTGAAGAGGCCGCGCGGCGAGCGAGCCGGAAAGAATCTTCACAGACATGATGGTATCGTTTCGGAATTTTCAGTGCATTCATATGGTGGGCATTGGTGGGATTGGGATGAGCGGAATCGCCGAAGTGTTGCTGACGCTGGGGTATTCGGTTTCGGGGAGCGATACCAAGCCTTCAACGATCACGGAGCGGCTACAGGATTTGGGCGCGACGGTTCACGAAGGGCACCGAGCGGAGAATGTAGGCGACGCGCACGTGGTGGTGACTTCGTCCGCGGTGAAGGCCGACAATCCGGAAGTTGTGGAAGCGCACAAGCGGAAGATTCCAGTGATTCCGCGCGCGGAAATGCTTGCGGAACTGATGCGGCTGAAATATGGGATCGCGGTGGGCGGGGCGCATGGAAAGACGACGACTACCTCGATGGTGGCGTCAATTCTGGCGGCGGCACATCTGGACCCAACGTTTGTGGTAGGCGGCAAGGTGAATCAGGCGGGAACTACGGCGCGCGTGGGGCGCGGAGATTATTTTGTGGTGGAAGCGGACGAGAGCGACCGAAGTTTCCTGATGTTCGCGCCGGTGGTGGCGGTGGTGACGACGATCGACCGGGAACATCTGGATCAATATTCTTCGCTCGAAGATATTCAGGACGCGTTTTTGCAATTCGTGAACCGGGTACCGTTTTATGGCGCAGCGATTCTGTGCCTGGACGAGCCGAATGTGCAGGCCATCATTCCAAATGTGAAACGGCCCATTATCACTTATGGGACGTCGACGCAGGCGGACTTGGTGATCAGTGATGTGGAATTGAAGGGGCTGGGCAGCGAGTTTCGGCTGACGTACAAGGGCGAAGACCTGGGGAAATTTGAGTTGCCGCACCCGCCAGGAATTCACAACGTGAGGAATGCCGCGGCAGCCGCAGCAGTGGCGCTGTATTTGAATGTCGCGTCGGATTTGATTCGCGAGGGACTGGCCAAATTTGCAGGCGTCGCCAGGCGCTTTGACGTCAAGGGTGTGGTCAACGACATTGTGGTGGTGGACGATTACGGCCATCACCCGGCGGAGATTCGCGCGACGCTTGAGGCGGCACGGGGATGCAAGTTCAACCGGCTGCTGGTGGTCTTCCAGCCACACCGGTATTCGCGGACGCAGCATCTTTGGGACGATTTCTGCAAAGCGTTCAACCAGGCGGATGTCTTGGCGCTGCTGGACATTTATGCAGCCAGCGAAACGCCGATTCCGGGAATCACGAGCGCGGCTCTGGCGAACGGGATTCGCGAGGCAGGGCACAAGAACGTGCAGTATTACCGGTCAATGCAGGATGCGATTGAATTTTTGCTGCGCGAAGCCAAGCCGGGCGACGCGATTCTGACGATAGGCGCGGGAAATGTGAGCCGGGCAAGCAACGAGTTGATGGTGCTTCTGGGAACGGAATACCGGCTGAGCGATGGAGTAAACAAGGTAAAGGATGCGCATTAACGATCCCAAATTGCTGGCGGCGTTTGCGAGGCTCGGCGTCGAGGTGGAGCATGGCGCCTCGATGACCGACCTGACGTACCTCGGGATTGGCGGCAGTACGGATCTGCTGCGGATTACCAGGCACGAAGCGATTCCGGAGTTGCTGAACACGCTGGATCGCGAGGGAATCCCGCACAAATTCCTTGGAGGTGGGTCAAATCTGCTGGTGATGGACGGGGAGCTGCCGTTTGTAGTGGTGCAACTGGCCAAACCAATGCCCGACGTGGTGATCGAAGGAAATGTGGCGAGCGTGGATGCGGCGGCGGACCTGGGGCGAATGGTGACGTACTGCGCGAAAAACAACCTGGGCGGGATGGGAGGGCTGATTGGGGTGCCTGGCACGGTGGGCGGAGCGCTGCGGATGAATGCCGGCGCCTACGGCACGCAGATTGGATCGTACGTCAGGGAGGTGAAACTGTACCGCGCGGGGGAAAGAAAGATAGAAATTTTGCGCGGAGAGCAGATTTCGTTTGAATACCGGCACACATCATTTGCACCGGATGATATGATGCTGGCGGTGAAGCTAGAACTTCCCTCCAAACCGTATCAAGAAATCCTACAAGGTATCCGTCTCTGCAATGAAAAGCGTCGCGCCAGCCAGCCGTTGGGGCAAAAGAGCGCGGGATGCATCTTCAAGAACCCGCAAGGCGGATCGGCGGGTCGCATGATTGATGAGCTGGGGCTGAAGGGTACATCGGTGGGGGATGCGCGGGTCAGCGACCGGCACGCCAATTTCTTTGTGAATGCGGGTCAAGCCTCGGCGAGCGACATGGTGACGTTAATTTCCACTGTACGCGAACGGGTAGAACAAGCTTACGGTATCACTCTGGATAACGAGGTGGTAGTTTGGAACGCGTGAAGCCCATCCAGCGAAATGCGGCAGGAGCCGCAGCGGATCAGGAAGCGTACCGGCCGGAGCTGATCGCCGACGAAGAGCCGCGCTATTTGCGCAGGCAGAAGCCGGTGGAGATCCGGCGGAAGAAGCTGAGCGGCAAGGCGTGGCCATTTTACCGGCGGGTGTTTGCTTGGACAGTGGTGGGAGCTTCGCTGGCCGCGGTGGGGACGCTGGCGGTGCGGTACGTATTGTATTCGCCGCAAATGCTGCTGCTGAAGCCGGATCAGATTGAAGTCAGCGGAAACCACATCGTGCAGCGCGAAGATGTGTTGAAACTGTTTGTGCATGACCGGAACTTGAGCGTGCTGCAGATTCCGCTGGACAAGCGGCGTACGCAATTACAGGAATTATCGTGGGTGGAAGAAGTAAGCGTGCAGCGAATCTTGCCGAACCGGCTGCGAGTGGAGCTGACCGAGCGCACGCCCATCGCATTTTTCCTGAACGGAACGGAATTGACGCTGGTGGATGGGCATGGAGTGCTGCTGGATCGCCCCGAAGGCGAAGATTTCCATTTCCCGATTGTTACCGGGCTTTCTGAGAATATGGCGCGCGAAGAACGGGAAAAGCGGATGCAGACGTACATCGAGTTTATGAAGGATGTAGATCTGGTGAAGCCGGGCTCGTCGGACAACGTGAGCGAACTGGACCTGAGCAATCCGCGCGACTTGAAAGCGGTGATGGTGGGGTTAGCGCAGGCGGATAAATCGCAAGCGGTGACGGTGCACTTCGGGCAAAACGACTTCACCGGGAAATACAAGACGCTTGTGGATAATTTTGCACAGTGGCAGGCAAATGCCGGTCGCGTGCAGTCGATAGATTTGCAATACTCGCGGCAAGTGGTGGTGAACCCCGACACCGATGGACCAGCGCCGCGGGGCGAAACGGTAGCGCGAAGGAGATAGTTTTGGCGAAGAAAGACAAATATCTCGTCGGGCTGGATATTGGCAGTACGAAAACGTGCGTGCTATTGGCGGAGATGGATGGTGATCAGGTGCGTTTCCTGGCGCTGGGCGCGGCGGAGTCGAAGGGGCTGCGCAAGGGGCTGATCGTCAATCTGGATTCGACGGTGAGTTCGATACGGCGCGCGGTGGAAGAAGCGGAAGGCGTGGCGAATGTGCCGGTGGAGTCGGCCACAATTGGCGTGGCGGGCGGGCACGTGCGCGGGATTAATAGCCGAGGGGGAGTGCCGCTGGGGCAGCGTTCACGGGACATTGAGCGCGAAGATGTGCGCAGAGCGATTGATGCGGCGCGGAATGTAGCGCTGCCGCAGGATCGCGAAGTGCTGCACGTGTTGCCACACGAATTTATTGTGGACGCGCAAGACGGGATTCGCGACCCAATTGGAATGGTGGGACAGCGGCTGGAAGCGAATGTTCACATTGTGACGTCGTCGATTGCGGCCACGCAAAACCTGGTGACGGCGGCGAACAAAGCGGGAATTTTGATTAACGATACGGTGCTGGAGCCGCTAGCTTCGGCGGAAGCTTGCCTGACGCAGGATGAGCGCGATTTAGGCTGCTGTTTGCTGGATATTGGCGGTGGCACGACGGAAGTGATTGTGTATGGCGGCGGCGTAGTGCGGCACACCGGGGCCGTGGCGATTGGCGGCGACCACTTCACGAATGATCTGGCGGTGGGGCTGCGTACGCCGATCCCGGAAGCGGAAAAGATCAAGCACCGGCATGGCTGCGCGGCGGCACATTTTCTGCATGATGACGGGGCGATTGAGATCGCCAGCGTGGGAGACCGTCCACCGCGGACGGTGTTTGCGCGGATGATTACCGACATTATCGAGCCGCGAGCGCAGGAATTGCTGGCGTTGATTGGCGACGACCTGCGACGCTCCGGACTGGACAAACAGATTCCAGCCGGATTTATTTTTGCGGGAGGGGGCGCCCGGTTGAATGGGCTGGCCGAACTCGCCGAACAGGATTTCCATTTGCCGGTGCGGATGGGGGAGCCCAGAGGCATCCTCGATCTGCCCGAACAGGTGGCCCAGCCGGAATATGCCACAGCTGTAGGGTTAGTGCTCTGCGCTGCAAAAGCCAGACGCGCGGCCCCGCAACGCTCCAACAATCTGGTTTCGAAACTGAAAGCCATGTTTGCTGGGGCCTGACGAACCAAGTAGCGCCGGAAGTCTCCAGGGGAGGCGCGGCCGGCCAAATGAAGCGGCCGCCAGCGAGCGGCTCAAACGGAGTTGGGATGGAGTGCCGAGGGGGAAAATGCAGTCGCAAGGCTCGCTTTTCCACAGGCTTCCAAAACTGATTGTAGCGCGATGGTAATGCGAGATTTATAAAAGGGTTTCACCAGCCGGACAGGGGGAGAGGATGACAGCGAAGGACGCAGGGATCCGGATGAGTTTCAGCGAAGAATTGCAGCCGGCAAAGATTAAGGTGATTGGTGTGGGCGGCGGCGGATGCAATGCGGTCAATCGCATGATCCGCGCGAAGCTGGAGGGCGTGGAGTTCATCACGGCGAACACCGATCTTCAGGCGCTGAAGATGTCGCAAGCGCCGGTGAAGTTGCAGCTGGGCGCGAAGTTGACGAAGGGATTGGGCGCGGGAGCAAATCCCGAGGTGGGGCGCAAAGCGGCGCTCGAAGATACAGACAAGATTATTGAGGCGCTTGAAGGTTCGGACATGATTTTCATCACGTCGGGCCTGGGCGGAGGCACGGGAAGCGGAGCGGCGCCGGTGGTGGCGTCGTTGGCCAGCGAACTGGGTGCGTTGAGCGTGGCGGTGGTGACCAAGCCGTTTGCGTTCGAAGGCAAGCGCCGGATGCTGCAAGCGGAACAAGCGCTGCAGGAGTTGGTGAGCGTGGTTGATACGGTCATCGTGATTCCGAATGAGCGATTGATGGAGACGGTGGAGCGGGGAACGAGCTTTTTTGACGCGTTTCGGATTGCGGATGATATTTTGCGGCAAGCGGTGCAGGGAATTTCGGACATTATTACGGTGCCGGGAATTATTAACCGCGACTTCGCGGACGTGAAAGCCATCATGCATGGACAGGGCTACGCAGTGATGGGCACGGCGGTGGCCAACGGGGCGAGCCGTGCGGTAGATGCTGCGAATCGGGCGATTGCCAGTCCATTGTTGGAAGACAATTCGATTCAGGGCGCGCAGGGCATCCTGATTAATATTTGCGGGAGTTCGTCGCTGTCGCTGCATGAGGTGCATGAGGCGTCGTCGGTCATCCAAAAGGCTGCGCACGAGAATGCGAATATTATTTTTGGCGCGGTGATGGATGAAAACATGAAGGACGCCGTGAAAATTACGGTGATCGCGGCGGGTTTTAAGGATTCGGGGAAAAAGGGAGCGCAGCAGAAGCCGTCGTTCCTGCCGAAGACGTGGAAGGCTGGTCGCGATGTTCCGGCGCAGGAGGAAATGCCGCAGCAGGCGCCTGCTCAACAATCTTCCCCGGCGCCGGCTCCGCAGCAGCAGCCGAACATCGTGCACTCGCAGCATGCGCGGGAGGTGATGCGGGATGTTGCGCCGGAACCGTCTAAGGATGATTTGGATGTGCCGACGTTCTTGCGGAGGCAGGCACAGAAGGCCTGAATACTCTCTTAATTTCAAGTTTGTTGATGACCCCGGGGCACCCCAGTCCGTGCCCCGGGGTTTTTTGTGCGACGAAGACACCGGGGTGTGGTTCGGGAAAGCCTCAGGCCTGACGGCCCTGAGCTACAGGATTGGTTGGAGTGTGCCAGACCATTGTGGATTATTTGTGATAGGCTTTGCTCGCAAACGACTCGCTCTCTCGACAGCTCTGCGCCTACCCCGGAATGTTTCTGCGAAGGAGATCCGCTATGCAATGCAATTCAGTAAAAACGATTTTTAGTTTTGCGATGGTGACGATGGTCCTTGGCGGATGCGCGACGCCGTACCACCAGCAGGACGAGCGATATATTTTGGTGACGACGAACGTGAACCTGCCGTACTGGCAGGAAGCACAAGCTGGGTTGGCGGATGTGGGCAAGTTGATGGGAGTGAAGGTGGAGTTGACGGGGCCCGCGTCGTACTCGCCGAATGAAGAGTTGACGGCATTTCAGCAGGCGGTGGGACAACATCCTGCGGGAATTCTTTTGTCGGTGAGCAACCCGCAGCTGTTTAAGGATGCCATTGATGGAGCGGTTGCGCAGGGAATACCGGTGGTGTGCGTGGATGCGGACGCGCCAGATTCGAAGCGGGTGCTGTTTGTGGGCACGGACAATTTCCGCGCGGGACAGGAAAGCGGTAAGCGCATGGGCGATTTGTTGAAGGGGCAGGGAAGTATTGCGATCGTGACGCTGAATGGACAGTTGAATGTGGAGGAGCGGGTACGCGGCGTAAACGATGCGCTGAAGAAATTCCCCGGGATTAAGGTGGTGCAGACCATCGACGATAAAGGGGACGCGCGAAATGCGTACGACGCGCTGTCGACTTTGTTGAAGGGCAAGGAAAAGGTTGATGGAATTATCGGCCTGGAGGCTTCGGGTGGTGCTGGGGCTGCGGACGTGCTGAACCGGTTGGACATGACGGGGAAGGTGAAGATTGTGGCGTTCGACAAGGATCCGGAGACGCTGGACTGGATTCAGCGGGGAGCGATTACGGCGACGGTGGTGCAGAAGCCGTACATCATGAGTTTTTATGGGGTGCGCTTTGCGGATGATCTGCACCATAACGTGGTGCATGAGTTTAAGGATTGGAAGTCGGCGCCAACAGGGCCGCTGCCGACGTGGGTCGATACCGGAACGGCGGTAATCGATTCAAGTAATTTGGCGGCATTTCGCGAAGCGTTAGCGGCGCATCCGAAGTCGGTGTTGCAATGATTGGTTGAGCTCGACTATCGGGAAAATCGAAGAGGGATTTCGTTCGGAATGACGGGTTACGTAGTTGATTAAGCGAGGCCGTAGACGGCGAAGGCTACTAGGGAGGCTATGCCCAGGGCGGAGCCTAGGACGATGCCGGCTAGAACGTCGCTGAGGAAATGCATGCCCAGGACGATGCGGGAGACACCGATACTGATGGCCAGGAAGTACATGGTGCCTTCGAGGGAAGGATAAAAGTAGCTGACGACCAGGGCGATGGAGAAGGCGGTCATGGTATGGCCGGAGGGAAACGAAAATTGATCCGGGGGCAGCACCTTTGACCAGCAATGCGGCTCGTATTGGCAGGGACGCTGACGGCGGCTCAGAGCTTTAAGAATTTTGAAAACGGCGACACCTGCAAGAGCAGCGCAACCGGCTGAACCGACCGCGGCAAAGCGCTGCGGGCCCCCGATGAAAAGAAGAATGAAGGCCAGGTTGTACCAGAGCCAGCCATCGCCCATGCGGGTGGCAGCCAACATCCAGAAACGAATCCAACGCGGGGCACGCCAACGATTCATCCGCCGCATAACGCGGTGGTCGCGGTTCTCGATGAAATCCCAGACGGTCTTCGCCACGGTCATGGCGTCACCTCAACTCGCCCAGTTGGCCTCGAATCTTGAATCCATATCCCAAAGCATACGCGGAGCTTTTTGTTCGGCTTCCAGCTTTGCGGTCCACTGTTTGCAAAACCGGATTTCGTTCAGCCAGTGGGCCGCGGTAATTGCGGGGACAAGAATGCTGAAGGGCAGAATGATAGCCGCCCAGGGCTTTTCGCGAAGCAAGCTACCCGCGAAGGCATAGATATCTTTGGTCAGCTTGAGGTAGTTGCCGTGCTGGCCATGGATAACACCGCGTCCAGCGCGTAGGCCGGCGAAAAAATCGGCGACGTTGCGGGCGCCCGGAACTTCGGTGAAGGTGAGGGCCACACCATTGAGGGTGTGCGAGTCGCTGCCGGCGATACCGACTTTATTGAGTTTGCGGGCCAGGCGATCGGCGGACACGTTGGACTCCATCCACATCTGGCCGTTGCGAACTTCGTAGGCCGGGACGTAGGAAGCAAACCAGGTGAAGTCGTCTTCAACGCGGCGGCCGGTCAGGCCAGAGAAAACATGGTTGACGCTGAAGAAAAGTTTACGCTCGGTGAGGTACATGAGGAGCGCTATAAAATCGCTGCGGCGGCGCTGAATTTCGAGATGATCACGTTCCGTAATGCCATAGACGCCGAGATGCATTTCGGTGCCGGTGGGCATGGTGACGGTAACTTCTTCGCTGAGGAAGAAGTCGGGATATTTGCGGAGGGCTTCCGCGGCTTCGATGGAATCGTGGTCAGTGATGGTGACAATGGACATGCCCAGATGTTTGCAACGGGCATAAACGTCAGCGGGTTCGTTATACGACTCTTTACAAAACCGGCCCAGGCCTGGCGTGCTGCACATGCCAGACCCGGTGGAGTGTAGGTGCAGGTCGCAGCGCATGGATAAATCGTAGACCGGAGATATGAACAGTCCATGAAGAGACCGCGAAATGTGCATGAAAGGTTGTGTGCAACTAATTGAACACAAAAGACTTCGTAAGTTATCCACATGGCATGTTGAGTGCTCTTGTTGCAATTGTAAAAGGTTGTGTAACAATGCGGGTCGATGCAGAAAATACACCTGCTGTTTCACGATGCTGGCGGTGGGCACCGTAACGCGGCTGTAGCATTACAAACCATTATTG
>JBAVNY010000354.1:0-3831 GCA_049691535.1 Candidatus Acidiferrum sp. | reverse complement strand
CGGTAAAGCTGCCGCCCAGAAAGCTCTGCAACTCGACGACACTTTGCCCGCCGCCCACGCCGCTCTCGGACAAGCGCATTTCCTCGCTTGGGAATGGGCCGATTGGGAAAAAGAATTTCGCCGCGCCATCGAACTCGATCCCAGCTTTGCGAACGCCCATCACTGGTTCGGCTTGCAATCCACGTGGATCGGCCATTACGACGAGGGCATCACCCATCTCCGACGTGCCGTCGAACTCGACCCGCTCAATCTCAAATTCAACGACAATTTAGGCCAAGGTTTAATGAACGCCCGCATGGACGATCAAGCCCTCGAGCAAATGAAGAAAACCGTCGACATGGATCCCAATTTCGCCGGCACGCACATCGATCTCAGCACGCTCTACCGCTACCAGGGTCGCTACGATCTTTGGCTTGAGGAATGGAAGAAAAACGCAGAACTTAACAACAATGCCGACGATCTCTCCGATATCGCCACTATCGCGCCGATCTTGGCCAAGTCTGGTTTCAAAGCGGCCCAAACTCGCTACACCGAATTGCTCGTGCAGCGCTCTACCCATACCCTGGTCGACCCAGGGCTAATCGCCAACGAGTTCGGCTACCTAGGCGACAAGGAACAAACCTTCCACTGGCTGGAAAAAGCCTACGCCGCAAAGTCCGAACAAGTGTCTCTACTCAGAACCATGCGCTGCTACGACTTCGTCCGCACCGACCCCCGCTTCCTAGACCTAATCAAACGCGTCGGCCTCCCCTAACGCATTGATCCCCAATCTGTACCTCACCCCTTCAGGGCTGAGCTCTTCCCATCCCAATCCGGACCGCGTTCATAATCCAACCCAGACCGGCCTTCCGCGCCCCAACTCGGACCGCTCTGTAGCGCCAGCTGCCAGCCGGCAACACGCCGCCCTCCCACCACTCAGCACCCAAACGCTGTCATCCCGACCGGAGAGTCGCGCCTTCTGCGACTCGCAGTGGAGGGATCGTGGCAACATTTCAGTTCCGCCTCTCGCGAGCGAGGCGCTAAGACTCGCTTTTTTCTCACTCCATCTCGGCGCTTTTACTCTACCAGCAGCCCATGCGAATTTCGCCGTTCCGCCTGTGACCACCCATAAACGACGAATCGGAAAAGTGACCTTCACTTTTCCGACCCGCCGCACTCTATTCGCTTTTAGCTTTGAACTACTGAATTACCGGTGTCCGCCTCCGCGACCTTCGCCGTGTCCACCACCGCCGCGATATCCTCCACCGCCATGGTAACCGCCGTATCCGCCCCCGTGCGCGTATCCGCCACCAACATAGCCACGCCCGCCATACCCATATCCGGGCCTATATCCATACCCTCGGCCGTAGTAGCCATATCCCGGGCGCCCATAAAATCCGCGTCCATAATAGCCGCCGCGATACCACGGGCCCGCGCCGATAAATACCCCGCCTGCGAAATAGCTAGGTCCATAGTAGCCATACGGTGCGCACGCATACGGCGCATAGCCGTAATACCCATACGCGCAAACCGGAGGCGCTCCAATCGCCACGCCCACAGGTCCTACTCGGACACCCACGCCAACCTGCGCGCGAGCACTGCCTGCACCCGCAAAAACCAGCAATCCCAACAACGCCACATACTTTAGATATCTCATCATCAACCTCATTTCCGGCCCAACTTCTCATCTTTTCCCAGCCTGGGCCGTACTTCCTTTAACTTCTATTCAATTCTTGTTACACCTATGAAACCCGCCCCTCCCCAAAGAGTTGCGCTTCCAAGTCGCAGATTATAAGTGGTTTATGCTAACACCAACGTAAGTCGTTGATTCGCCTACTCTACGATCTCTCGCAGCCTGCCCGTTCCAACGTCATACACGAACCCCCGAATCACCACACTCTTCGGGATCCACGGGTGCGTCCGCAGTTTCTGCAACTGGTGCCGCACATTTTGCTCCACGTTCTGGAACGCATAGAAAAACGCCGGCGACACCGCAGCCGTTCCTGTCCGGTTTTGTATCCGGGTCCGCAAATCCTGCTCGCTGGTTTGCATCAATCCGCAATCCGTGTGGTTGATCACCATGAACTCTTCCGTGCCCAGCAAGTGATGCGACACCACCAGCGACCGCAGCGCATCTTCCGTCACGATTCCGCCCGCATTGCGGATAATGTGCGCGTCCCCGGTCTTCAATCCCAACGTCAAAATCGACAATCTCGTATCCATGCACGTCAGCACCGCCAGCTTTTTCTCCGGCCGCGGCGTCAACTTGCGGAATTCATGGGTACGCGCATACACTTCGTTTGCTGCCAACACTTCATCGATTACGCTCATGGCCGCCCAGTCTACCTTTTCTCCCTTCATCCTTCCAAATCACCGCCACGCCTATCGCCATCGCCTCTGAATCCAACGCACACATCTGGCATTCGCTTTCCAGTCGCATCGCCTACGAAAATTTGCTATGGAATTTCTACGGCCGTGCGTCGCTATCAACTGTAGCTCACCCCTTCAGGGGTGAGGCTTTCCTCAACGCAGGCAAACATCCTGCAACTCAGCCCTAAAAATGCGCCGCCGCTTCCTGCACCGTGGGAAACATCAGCACCAACTTGTCCACGCTGGTCATCTTCAATATGTCCTGCACCAACCCACTTGCTCCGACGATCCGCAACTCTCCGCCTTCTTTCGCGATCTTCCCTTTGCACACCACAATGATTCCCACCCCGGTGCTGTCCAGCGCTATCACGCCGGTCAAATCAAAAATAATCTTCTTGGCATTTTCGCGCAGCGCTTCCGACACCTTCAGCTCCACATCGCGCGACGTGTTCCCCATGATGATCCGCCCCATCATTTCCAGTACGGTAATATCCGGCGGAATCTGCTTGCGCTCAATCGTCAAAATCAAATGGCACCTCGGCGTAGTGCTGCCCATCATGAACTTGGCCGCGAGCAGCAGTGCGCGGATTCTACCTTAGCCTGCCTCACTACGATACCAAATACCCATGTCGACCTCTGCTACACTGGGTATGAGGAATCCGCCTTGCTGCAAGCCCCCACCGACGCCATTTCCGCTCCACTCGCCGAACTTCATCGCCCCGCCGGCGCTCATCTTGGTGTCTGGTTTGGCTGCACTCTGCCTGACGATTTCGGCGATTGGCGCACCGAGTATCGCTTCGCCCGCGGATCCGTCGCGCTTCTCGATAAAAGCTATCGCGCCTACCTCGACTTCACCGGCCCCGATCGCGTCCGCTATCTCAACGCCATCCTCACCAACAACATTAAGGATCTGCGCGAAGGTCACGGCGTCGCCTCGCTCTTCCTGAATCCCCAAGGCCATATCCAAGCCGAAATCGAAACTTACGCCCTCGCCGGCAAACTTTCCTGCGTTTCTTTCGCCATGATTCGCGAACGCCTCATCGCTGCCCTCGACAAATACATCATCATGGACGACGTCACTCTCACCGATCGCACCGCCGATTACGCCACACTGGCGCTCGAAGGCCCGCAAGCCGCCGCCATCACCAAGACGCTCGCGAATGTCGACATCTCCTCATTCGCACCACTCGAATTCCGCGAAGCGATCGTGAACGCCATCCCCTGCCGCATCATCAATCGCTCCAGCGCCGAATTCCTGGTCGAGCGTGCCCATGCACCCGCACTCTGGCAGACGTTGCAGGATGCCGCTCGCGCCCACGGCGGCGGTCCCGCCGGCTACACCGCGCTCAATGCACTGCGCCTCGAACAGGGCGTTCCGTGGTTCAGCTACGATTTCGGCGAGAAACAAATTCCCCACGAGGCGGGCCTGCAGGATTCGCACATCAGCTATACCAAGGGCTGCTACACCGGCCAGGAAATCGT
>JBAVNY010000353.1:0-1881 GCA_049691535.1 Candidatus Acidiferrum sp. | reverse complement strand
GGAAATGGACGCGGACTATGTAATTTTCGGGACGTTTACTTCGGACGGGAAGACGCTAACGGTGGATTCGCGAGTGTTACGCATCAGTCCGGTGGCGTTGCTTCCGGTCGTACATGAGAGCGGGCCGTTCGATGAGCCGATGACGCTGCACGCGCGGCTGGCGTGGCGATTGTTGAGGTCGAGCAATCCGAATTATCCGCTGAGCTTCAACGAATTTTTCAAGATGCAGCGGCCGCTGACGCTGGCAGCGTTTGAGCAATATGTGCGCGGGCTGCTGGCGAATGAAGATGATGCGCGGCTGCGCTATTTGAAGGAAGCGGCGCGACTGGCGCCCGACTGGCCGGATCCGGATTTCGCGATTGGCGAAGTATATTTCCAGAAGAACGATTGCAATTCGGCGCTGCCTTGGTTTGCCAAGGTTCCGCTGACGCACGCGCGCAGTGTTGAGGCGATTTTTGCGACTGGGGTGTGCCGGTTGCAGTTGGGTCAGCCGGATAAGGCCGAGGCGACATTTGCTTCGTTGCAGGAGGATTTGCGGCGGAATTTGATCAGCGGGGCGGACTTGCCGGAAATTCTGAATAATTTGGCGTTGGCGCAATCACGGATGGGAACTGTGGCCAGTGCAAAAACGGAGTTGGGCCGCGCGCGGGATATTGATCCGGACGAGGATGATTATCCATTTAACCTGGGGCTGCTGACGCTGCGGGAAAACGATTACGCTGCGTCGGAAACACATTTTCGCGAGGCTCGGGACCGCGAGCCAGATAATGCGGAAGACGTGGCGTTTTTGGTGTACACCCTGGAGAAGCAGGGAAAGAAGTCCGAAGCGGATGGGGAAAAGGATTTGGCGGTGGAGGAGTTCGGGCCTGGTGGCTTGCCGACTTTGAAATTCGATGTGAAGACGACGAATCCGTTCGCGAAATATGAGCGGGTGAAGCGGGAATTGGATACCACATCGCTGCGTCTGGAGCTCGAAGGGCCGGAAACGCAGGCGCAAGTGCAGCAGACTGCGGATGCGAGCGTGGCGCCGCCTAAAGTTACACCTGCGGCGCATTTGCGACTGGGCCGGCAAGAACTGGGCGCGGGACGATTGGATGCAGCCGAGAAGGAATTTCGAGCGGCGCTGACGACTGATCCGCACAGCGCTTCGGCGCATCGCGAACTGGCCGAGATTTACCGGCGCAGAGGTAAACTGGAGGACGCGGTGCAGGAATTGCAGCTTTCGCTGGCGGCGCGGGATTCGGCGGCGGTGCACACGATTCTGGCGCGCATTTATCTGGAGCAGAAAAAACCGGATTTGGCCAAGGCGGAAGTGGAAAAGGCAGTGCAACTGGCACCAAATTATCCGGAAGCCAAAGAATTGCTGGAACATCTGGAAAAGAATAAATCCACGGGAGGTGCAAAATGATCACTCGTGGCGGTGGATTGAGATTGGGAATTGGAAGATGGATTGTCGCGGTGTGCGCGGTGCTCGTGGCGCATCTTTTTCTAGGGACCTTCGCGACAACGGCTGCTGACGAGCACACGGCGCCTTTGGTATTGGAGCTGAAGCTGACTCGAGAAGTGGGCCCGGTGCTCGCGACCTACGTCGATGAAGGACTCGCGGACGCGGCACGGCGCAAGGCGACGCTGGTGCTGATTACCATGGATACGCCGGGCGGGCTGAGCGATTCCATGACGGACATCATTCAGCACATTTTGGATTCGCCGGTGCCGGTGGCGGTGTATGTGGCGCCAACGGGAGCGCGCGGAGCTTCCGCGGGTTTTTTTATTTTGCTATCAGCGGACATTGCGGCGATGGCGCCGGGGACGCGCACGGGTGCGTCTACGCCAATCGTGATGCCGGGCGGATTCTCGATGCCGATCGACGAAGTGCTGCGC
>JBAVNY010000352.1:0-2115 GCA_049691535.1 Candidatus Acidiferrum sp. | reverse complement strand
GTACGAGGAAGATGAAAGACGTGCAAGGGCGAGCGCATGAGGAAGAAGGTCGTCACGCGGGGCGTGGAATTTTTATTCACTTGTGATCACCATTGGCGTTGACGTGGCCATTATTGTTTGTTGCGATACCCAAAACCTTGGCGAGCGCCTGGCCGGTGTAGGACTTCTTGACCCGAGCAACCTGCTCCGGGGTGCCTTGCGCAACGATGCGGCCGCCGCCTTGACCGCCTTCGGGCCCCAAATCGATGAGCCAGTCAGCTTGTTTGATGACGTCGAGATTGTGCTCGATGATCAGCACGGTGTTGCCGAGATCGACGAGGCGCTGCAAAACGTCGAGAAGTTTTCGAACATCGTCGAAGTGCAGGCCGGTGGTTGGTTCGTCAAGGATATAAATGGTGCGACCGGTCTGGCGTTTCGAAAGCTCGCGAGCGAGTTTGATGCGTTGCGCTTCGCCCCCGGAAAGTGTGGTGGCAGATTGGCCGAGTTGTACGTAGCCAAGGCCGACTTCCACAATGGTGGCGAGCTTCTGCTGGACTTGCGGAATATTTTCTAGAAGTTTCAGAGCCTCGCTAGCGGGGAGATTCAACACATCGTTGATGCTGTGGCCTTTGTAGCGGACGGCGAGAGTCTCGGCATTGTAGCGGCGACCGCGGCAAACTTCGCAGGTGACGTAGACGTCGGGGAGAAAATTCATTTCGATGCGGCGCAAACCTTCGCCCTGACAGGCTTCGCAGCGGCCACCCTTCACGTTGAAACTGAAACGGCCGGGCTTGTAGCCGCGTTCGCGAGATTCGGGAAGCATGGCAAAGAGTTCGCGGATGGGCGCAAAAACACCGGTATAGGTGGCGGGATTGGAGCGAGGCGTTCGTCCGATTGGAGCCTGATCAATTTCGATGACCTTGTCGATGTGTTCTACACCGAGGAGCATGCGATGAACGCCGGGCGGCTCCATGGAGCGATAGAGTTTCTGCGCGAGGACACGATAAAGAATGTCGTTCACCAACGTGGATTTGCCGGAGCCAGAGACGCCGGTGACGACGGTGAAAAGGCCGAGCGGAAAGGAGACGTCGACATCTTTCAGGTTATTGGCGCTGGCACCAAGAATTTGAATAACTTTCGAGCTAGGACTGCGACGTTTCACCGGTACAGGAATTCTTGCAGCGCCGGATAGATAGCGACCGGTTAGCGAGCCGGGTGCAGCGGCGATTTCGGCGGGTTTTCCCTGGGCGACAAGATATCCACCGGCATCGCCCGCGCCGGGACCAAGATCGACGACGAAATCGGCGCGGCGGATGGTGTCTTCATCATGCTCGACGACCAGAACGGTGTTGCCCAGATTGCGCAACTGCTCGAGAGAGTGGAGAAGGCGATCATTGTCGCGCGCGTGCAAGCCGATGGAAGGCTCGTCTAATACGTAGAGCACGCCGCGAAGACGCGAACCGATTTGCGTGGCGAGACGAATGCGTTGGGCCTCGCCGCCGGAAAGCGTAGCTGCGGAACGTTCCAGGCTCAGATAACCAAGGCCAACGGCAAGCAGGAAGTCGATGCGCTCGGCAACCTCTTCCAGCGGACGGCCTGCTACCTCCCTCTGACGCGGCGTGAGCTGCGCGAGAATTTTATCGACGGCGGGACGAGCGTCGCTGAGCGAGAGCGCTGTGAAATCGGAAATGGACCAGCCGGCGAGCTTAACCGCCAACGATTCGGGACGCAGGCGTTTTCCCTGGCAGGCATTGCAAAGAGTCGCGGACATGTATTGGGTCATCCACTCGCGGTACGAGTCGGACCCGGAATCTTCGAAGTTGCGTTCGAGAAATTTAAGAATTCCTTGAAAACGGAAGCCTTTGCCGGCAGTGTCGGGACGCGCGGCGACAGCCTTGTCGCCGGGAGTCTTCTTGGCGTTCGAAGGCGGGTAACCGTAGAGCAACAGATTTTGAACGCGCGCAGGATACTTCTCGAACGGAGTGTCGAGATGAAAGCCGTGGGCATACGCGGCAAGTTCGAGTGTGCGTTTCAGGATTGCCGAGCCGGAGCCGGGGCCTAAACCGCCCTCGAAGAGCGGCCTGGTCCAATCAGTGACAATCTTTGCGGGATCGAAATCGTATTTCGAACCGAGGC
>JBAVNY010000351.1:0-2441 GCA_049691535.1 Candidatus Acidiferrum sp. | reverse complement strand
GGCATCGAAGACGTAGAAGACATAATCGCCGACCTGGACCAAGCCCTTCTCCACATTTAGGCTGCTTTTTTCACGCGAGCGCCTAAGCACTATGCGTAAGGTTCGATCGCAGCCGGTGAGGCACTCGCGCGGCGCTATTTCTCCGTCATCGTACCGACTCGGCGATCCATTCTAAGTATGCCTTCGAGCCGCCCTTCACCTCGAGTGCTACGAACTCCGGCGTCTCATACGAATGCAATCGCTTCACTTCCCTTTCTAATTCGTTTAGCCGCCTCGCGGTGGTCTTCATGATCAGCAAATACTCCCGCCCGCTCTCAATCTTGCCCTTCCATCTGTAAACGGATTCCACCGCCGCGCTGCTGATGTTCACGCAAGCGGCCAACTTTCTCTCCACCGCGCTCCTCGCAATTTTCCGCCCCTCCGCCAGAGAGCCACAGGTCACCAGCACCACTCGGAACGGTTCCGTTCGTGCCATTTTCTACTTACCTCGCCAAATTTCTTTCTGGAATCGCAGACTTTTTCCCCGCTTCTTCGCCGCAACCCCTACACCTTGCTCAACAGAACGGATAGAATATCGGCATCATGAGCACCTCACCTATAAAATTCGGCACCAGCGGCTGGCGAGGACTCATCGCCGATGATTTCACTTTCGCCACCGTGCGCCTTGCCGTTCGCGCCATCTCTGAACATCTCAAGAGCAAAAAAGCCGATCCTACCGTCCTAGTGGGCTACGATACGCGCTTTTACTCCGAAGAATTTTCCGCACTCGCGGTCCAGGTCCTCCAGGAAAATGGCATCAAGACGCTGCTTTGCGATACGTTCACCCCCACTCCTGCCGTAGCCTTCGAAATTCTGCGCCGCAAACTCGATGGCGCCATCAACTTCACCGCCAGTCACAATCCCGCACAATACCACGGCCTGAAATATTCGGGCTCCGACGCCGGCCCCGCGCTCCCCGAAGTTACCAAGGACATCGAAGCCCGCGTCGCAAGAATTATGGAGCGCGATGCCGCATCTTCATCGTCCAAATCCTCTGCGCCACATCCTAAGCACAGCAACGACGGCCTGGGCGAAAAAGTCAATCTTCGCGCCGATTACCTCAAACGCATCAACGAACTGGTGCGCTTCGACGTCATCAAAAAAGCCAACTTGAAAGTTGTAGCCGACGTCCTCCACGGCGCCGGGGCCGGCTATCTCGACAAAGCTCTGGCCGACCATGGCATCGACGTGACCGCTCGCCGCACCAACCGCGACTGCCTCTTCGACGGCACCGGCCCTGATGTTAGCGAAGAAAATCTGGCACCTCTCGCCCAAGCCGTGAAGGAATCTGGCGCCAAGGTCGGACTCGCCACCGATGGCGACGCCGATCGCTTTGGCATCATAGATTCAGACGGCACCTGGATTCAGCCCAATCTCATTCTCGCGCTCGTCTACGATTATCTGGTCGAGTCGCGTGGCTGGAAAATGCCCGCCGGCCGCAGCGTGGCCACCACCCAGATGGTCGATGCCGTCGCCAAGTTCCACGGCCAGACGGCCTATCAGACCCCGGTCGGCTTCAAGTATATCGGTCAGCTCATCCGCGAAGATAAAATCGCGTTGGGCGGGGAAGAAAGTGCCGGCCTCACCATCCGCGGCCACATCCCGGAAAAAGACGGCATCCTCGCCTGCCTGCTCGTCGCCGAAATGACCGCCGTCCGTGGCATCTCCGTCATGGAGCAAGTCTGGGCCGTCTACAAGAAACTCGGCCGCGAGTTTCATCCCGTCCGCGAGAATCTCCACCTCTCTGACGAACAGAAGGCAAAGGCCATCAAAAAGGTGGCCGTGGACGCTTCGACACTACTCGGAAGAAAAGTTGTATCCGTGGATCGCACCGATGGCGCAAAATTTGTCTTCGAAGATGGCTCCTGGATGTTGCTCCGCCTCAGCGGCACCGAACCTCTTCTCCGCCTTTACGTGGAAGCTGACAGCATGGCGGCCACGCAAAAATTGGTGCGCGACGCCTCCGATTGGATTTTGAAAGAAGAATGAGCTTGGAGCTACAAGACAAACTGCAGGGCGCTTTGCTGAAGTACAGCCGACACATCCTCGCGGCCTTCATCGTTGTGCTGCTGGTCCACGACGTGTTTGGTACCCACGGCTTTCTCGCCATGCAGAAAAAGCAGCAGGAAATTCAGCACGTCAAAGCGGAAATAAACCGTCTGAACAAAGAAAACGCCGCGTTGGGTCAAGACGTGAAGGACCTGAAGACCGACCCGCAAACTATCAAGAAAATTGCTCGCGAAGAATTGGGACTGGCCAAGCCCGGCGAGATTATTATCAAGTTGCCGCCTCCGCCACCGGCCGATTCCCCGACTCCAAAGCTTTAACCGTCCGTTTCTTGGAGCGCGTTCGCCACAACGAAAGCGCCAGCATCCCCAGGAAAATCCCGCAAAGTCCCAGCG
>JBAVNY010000350.1:0-2244 GCA_049691535.1 Candidatus Acidiferrum sp. | reverse complement strand
GGGTGGTGTTGCCGTTCTCAATGTTCCCGAGCGCTCCCGCCAAGACATCGAGTAACGAACCAAGAATCCGAGGACGTGCAACTTGGAATGCGCTCCATAGATCACGTTCTTGCTGGCGAGCTTCGGCAGTGATCGCCGGCAGGTATAGGACGATGGAACGGTCGGCCAAGTCGCCACGAGACGCCAGGTCTTCGATGCCATTCAGGATCACAGGCCGTACACACTCGATGATGACTTCTTCCATGTCCGTATAAAGCTCCCGCTTGCTCATTCCGCCTCCGGTCGCCATCCTACAGAGCGCGTCCGACAGCCACGGCTCTATGTGGCTCATGTTGTCGAAGCACACGATATGTGAATTATTGGCGGCGATGAGCAGGTCCTCTTCCTCGTGCGGGGCCGACCTAATCGGCGCTTTGTAGGGGTCGACCAATTCGCGGAGCACGCGGCTGAGTGTCGACTTCGCGCTTCCCTGTTCGCCGTGCAGGGTCAACACAGGAAAAGGTCCGCAAGGACGGAAGGCCGCGCATAACCAGCACAAGAGCAGGCAAAAATCCTCATCCGACTCGACGTTGACAAACGAACGCAACTCCCCAACGGTTCCGCCCGACCGGGGCATCGGTAGCTCCAGGGCGCCAGGGGGACGACGGAATCGAATTGGTGGATTATGCACAGGCGTCCATCCTGCGCTGCTGACGCGTATCGCAACCCAGTCGGGGTCGCCAAGATCAAGCCATAGACAGCCGTCCGCTTCGCCGACACGCAGGAACACCGGATTAGTGGCACCATCAAACGCGACAGCCGCACACATGTTGATAGTGTCGTTGATGGCCGATGCGCTGGGAACTTTACCCGTCATCCCGTAGGCGAGTCGGCGCAGGTAGTGTCGGAAGGCCCCTGACTTCACAGGGTGAGTTTCACGGTGCCCGGCGGCGCTAAAGCTGACGAATTCGATTCGGTCAGGCGAATGGAATAGTTCCGTGCAAGAGCTGACACGGTTGGTGATCTTCGTTGCCAGCGACTCTTTACCTACGACCATGCCGCCTCCAGTTTTTGTAACCGATGGTGTACCACCGCGGATATTTGGCATGTTCAGTTCGGTCGTTGCTGAGTCTTGTGATTGCCCGCCCGCCCGACACTCGCTCCCAGAAATCCTGAAAGTTCCGTCGTGCATGATAGAAATCAGCGAGCGCGGACCAAGCAAGTTCCCAGTTCGGGAAATACTCGAGCGCACGCATCGCCCATCGTGCACGCCGGGAGAGCCGGCATTCCCGGTCCGCCATCTCGGTCATCTTGTGATGGAGCCATTCACGAAATGCCTTTTTGGGAATGTCCGCTAGGCGGACACGCGGAGCCGGGAGCGATATTCCTTGTGCCCTGGAAAGCTGGCAGACGTGGCCGCCGCGAGAGCACCGATGGCAGTAGTACAGTCCGTCTGTAGTAAAGCTAACTGTTAGTCGGGAGTGGCCAGTGCAGTGTGGGCAATTGGCACGCGACCCGTGAATCCGGTAGCCGGCTCGTTCGAGAATTGCCAAAACTTGCTTTTCCGCCTCGGGAATGCACACTGAGGACATTCTGCTTGTCCTTTCCAAATTCACTACTTCAGATCACCTCGGCCCTTAACCGAGGTGTGCTTCGGGTGAAACACCAGAAGTCCTTCGCGCGCAAAGCGCACATTTGCGTGTACTTTCTGTGAAGGGTTCACTTGGCTGTAGCGACTTCTGTAGCAGGGACTTCGCGGACAAGACTCATAACATTTTCGTATTTCAAAAGTGTCCTGCTGCCGACTTTGAATTTTGTGAGTCTGCCGAGCCCCAGATATCGGCGAATGGTGACTTTGCTCACACAGAGCAGTTCAGCGGCTTTTTCAACACTGACATAATTTGAACCGCTCTGGATTGGTGCTTCTACTGTCCTAGTTTTTCTTGGCATTCGTTATTCCCCCTTGCAGGCCGAGACTACTCGTGATATGCGTAGGAATCAATATGACATTGCGGCCACATCAGAACCGACCACATCAATTCCTAGTGCGACGGCCGGCATCGGAGCAACACATTGCTGAGAAACGAATTGAGGAGATTCTCATGGCCTTGGCGAACACACCCGATTGGCCGTTGATCGGGGAAAGGTCTGAATTCGACCGGCATATAAAAGCGGTCGAATACTATCGTTCGCTTTATCCGGAAGTGTTCAAGGATGAATCGAGCGTTGACGTGATCGCGCTTCGAAATTTGATCAGAAAAGCGT
>JBAVNY010000349.1:0-8309 GCA_049691535.1 Candidatus Acidiferrum sp. | reverse complement strand
CCGCCAATTTAACGGCGTGAGAGCGTTGATCGGCCAATTGCGAAACGCGGCGGACCGCATCGCTCAGTTCGGCGCGCTCGAGCACTACGGTTTTGTTGTTTTCGCGCGGCAAGACTGCTTCGTAGTTGGGGAATTGGCCGGTGAGAATTCGTGAAATCAGCAGGCGATGACCGACTTGAAAAAACAAATGGCTTTCGTCCTTCGCAAATTCGAGACTGGCGTCCACGCCCGCGGCGGCGGAAAGTTTTTCAACTTCGTCCATGGCTTTTTTGGGAATTAGAACGCGCACTTCGCCATTCAGGCCGGCTAGCTTTTGATCGGTTTCCGCAAGAGCCAGGCGGTGGCCATCAGTGGCAACCATCGAGAGAGTGTCGGGCTTCAAGATCAACAAGCCGCCGTTCAACGTGTAACGCGACTCTTCCATGGAGATGGCGAACTTCGTCTTGGAAATCAGGCTTTCGAGAACGGCGGCAGAGATCTTGACCAAGGTGTGCGGCATGACCGGCAACGCTGGGAAATTTTCCTTGGCCATGCCGACGAGCTTGTACTTCTTTTTGTCGCTGACGATTTCGACCCAATGATTTTCGAGAAGCTTAAATTTGATTTCACCTTCGGGAAGCAGGCGGACCAGTTCAAGGAGCTTTTTGGCGGGAATGGTGCCCGCGCCCTCTTTTTTGACCTTGGCCTCGCAAGAGGTGCGAATACTGAGCTCCAGGTCGGTCGCGGTGATGGTGAGACGGCTGCCCTTAGCCTCGACCAAAAGATTGGAGAGGATGGGAATGGTCGTCTTGCGTTCCACGACACCCTGAGTAGTGGTGAGCTCATTGAGGAGCGCCGATTTAATTACACTGAATTCCATCGTCTGATGTTCCTCGCGTGCGGTTCCCGGTGCGGTCATTTATTCCCCCGTGTAGTTTACCCGCTAGCGTACTGTACTCGTTTTCGGGCCCAGAGAAAAGTGCGGAAGGCGCGAAACAGCTGTGGAAATAGGTTGGGCGGTGCAAAAGCCTGCGATCATGCTGACGCGAAGAGGCGGATACGATATTCACAACTACTATCAGAGTCACAAGGATTCAAGCCATTAAAAATTAGAAAAGTCCCTTCTTGTTGTGATGAGCGCTGTGCATCCGTGGAAAAGTATCACGAGCGAATCTCTGTCTGCATTTTTGGCGAGACGTGTTCAGAGGATTTTCTCGCGCGGCTTCGGATATTCGGGTGGCGAGTGGCTGAACGCTCGGTGTGGCACACCGGCGTTAACAATTCGTCCGCAGTATTCCCACGGGTTGTACACACTTTCCCCACACGGTCTGCGGGTGACAATTTAATCTGGTGGGCATCCAACCGACAGCGCCCGGAAGGACATTTCCATAAAATTTACGCAATGCGTTGTAGTATCACGCGGAATTTCTGCAAGAGAGCAAGGAGCTAAAGAAAATGGCGACGGTTTTAGTGACGGGTTCAAATCGGGGCTTGGGGCTGGAGTTTGTGCGGCAATACGCCGCGGATGATTGGGAAGTGCTGGGGGCGGCACGCGAGCCGCAAAAAGCGAAAGAATTGAAGGGCCTAGCAGAAGCGTATAAAAATATTTCTCTCCATGCGGTGGACATCGCGAACGAAGAATCCGTGCAGGATTTGGCTGACCATCTGGACGGCAAGCCGATCGATGTGCTGATCCACAATGCGGGAACGTATCCGCGCGAAGGCCAAACGGTTGGGCAAATCGATTATGACGGGTGGCGCGAAGCGTTCGAAGTGAATCTGTTTGGAACATTTCGCGTGACGGAAGCGCTGCTGGAAAATGTTCTGGCAAGCGAGCGGAAACAAATAGCGGCTATTTCAACGGGGATGAGTTCGCTGCGCGCCGTGCAGAGTGCAGGCTTGGCCGGAGGCACGGCGTATCAATACCGCACCAGCAAAACGGCGCTGAACATGGGCATGTCGGTGCTGGCGAAGGAACTCGGGCCGCGCGGCGCCAGCGTAGTGCTCTTCGATCCGGGATGGGTGAAGACGGATATGGGCGGTCCCAACGCGCAACTCACGCCAGAGCAGAGCATCAGCGGCATGCGCAAAATTTTGGTGGGCGACCCAAAGGAGATTCACGGGAAATTCCTGGGCTGGGACGGCGCTGTGCGTCTCTGGTGAGGTGCTACGGTAATCCTGCACGCAGATAAAAAGACCCACGATGTGTTCGTGGGTCTTGAAACTTGATGGCAGCTAGTAAAAATCTGAAGAACTTACTGCAGCGCGTCCATTAAGCGGGTGATGGTGCGATTCAATTCCTTGTCGGAGCGCCGGAGCTCTTCAATCTTGTTGATGGAGTGAAGCACCGTAGTGTGATGCTTGCCGCCAAACTGCCTGCCAATCTCGGGAAGCGAGGCGGTGGTGAGTTGCTTCACTATGTACATGGCCACTTGCCTCGGGAAGGCAATCGCGCGGGTGTTGCTGCGGATCTTCAGGTCTTGCTCACGCAGATTGAAATGCTCGCTGACGCGTTTCTGGATGAGATCGATGGTGACGCGCTTTTCCTGGGACGCGATGATGTTGCGAAGCACTTGCTGAGCGGTCGCCAGAGACACTACGGTGCCCGTCAGCGAGGCGTACGCCATCAGACGGGTCAATGCGCCTTCCAACTCACGAACGTTCGACTTGATGGCTCGTGCGATGTATTCGGCAACTTCGTCGGGAAGATGGAAACGATCGTTTTCCGCCTTCTTCTGGAGAATGGCGATCTTGGTTTCCAGATCCGGCGGTTGAATGTCGGCAATCAAGCCCCACTCAAAACGCGAACGCAGCCGTTCCTCAATGGAGTTGATGTCTTTGGGAAGGCAGTCGGACGAAATGACGATTTGCTTCTGCTGTTCATACAGAGCGTTGAAGGTGTGAAAGAATTCTTCTTGAGTGCGTTCCTTGCCGGCGATGAACTGGATGTCGTCGACCAGCAGAACGTCGACGGTGTGGAAGCGGTCGCGGAAGGTAATCATGCGATCGAAGCGCAGAGAATTAATGACTTCGATGGTGAACTTCTCGGCGCTGACGTAACTCAGCCGCGTGGCTGGGTTGCGCTTCTTGATCAGGTGCCCGATGGCATGCATAAGGTGGGTCTTGCCCATGCCCACGCCGCCATACAGGAAGAGCGGGTTGTAAGCCTTCGAAGGCTGTTCCGCGACGGCGCGCGAGGCGGCGTGCGCAAACTCGTTGGACTTGCCGACTACGAAGCTTTCGAAGGTGTAGCGCGGATTCAGTTGGTGATCCGAGCTTTCGAAATCCAGCTTGGACTGCTTGACGCTGGAAATAGCGGGCGCGGCCTGAACGGGTTCTTCCTCGGTGCAGACGTATTGCACTTTGGTGTTGGGCGTTCCCATCTGATGGAAGACGGCCTTTACGATTTCGCCGTAGGTGCGAGTCAGGACCTGGCGGAACACGGTGCTGGGAATCTGCACGTAGAGAAGTTCGCCTTCGACCCGATTGAGGCGAGTGGGCTGAAACCAGGTGGAGTAGGTATTAATGCTGACTCTGGATTTGATCAGGTCCAGGAAGCGGTCCCAGACATTTTGCGTTTCGCTCTCGCGAATAACTTGAGTTGCAGTCGTCATCGTAATGGGGAAAGCCAAATCCTATGCTATTTCCACAGGTGTGGATAAACTGTGGAAAGCGAAAAATTGCTAAAGCTTCACGCTTTGTAGTTCTTGCCCGCGCTGGAACGAAAAGTTTTGCGCCCCTGTGGTTCCGCGCGGTCCGTTATGACTTGTAGACCACGTTCCACTGCCTCAAAACTGAATGGATTCTCCCGCACTGTCCCCGATGGAGCAAGCGAAAAGTGTGCGAAGGGGTATAGCGTGGTTCACATGCCATGCACAACTTTTCCACAAGCACGGAAATTGTGCAAGTGAGGAGAAAAGCGAAAGAATATCGAGTGATTTGTGTGAATTTTTTGTGACGATTTACCTGAGTGCACCAATTCGGTGCATCGCTGCCTGAGGAAATCTCAAACTACTTTTCAGTGATTTCGGTCGGGACGAAGGAATTCGTACACGCCGAGCGGGTCGGAACCGATGAGCAGGCGATTTTCTTCAACGAGAATCACGTTGGCTTCGAGGCGAACGCCGTCTTTCGTGTAGATCTGATACTCGGAGCGGCGGTTGCCATCCTTGTCAAAATGCAGCAGCGTGTTGTGCAAGGCCATCCAGACGTCGCCGTTCGCGGGATCAACACCAAATGCGGTGAGCACCGGATGAAATGCAGGCGCGTCTTCGCGCTTTTCCTGGCGAACGATTTCCCTGCGCAGGGCTTGCGCTTCCGGATAAGCATCCAAGCCGGTGAATTCAAAATCGAGGCCGCCGTAGCCAAAGCGATCATATTGCCGCACCAGCGGCTCGGGAAGGTAGGTGTAGCCGTAATAGATGTGGCCTTGCGGGTCCGACATGATGTGGCCGAGATTCAGATAGCGATTGAGGTCCTCGCGGGTGGCGAGCTCCTCTATAGTGCCAAATTCCCTGGCAATGCGACCGTTCGCAGCGAATACGGTAACCAATTGGGTCTGACGAAAGGTGGTGACGGCGACTTCGCCTTCGGGGAGAGCGGCAACGGAAATGGGACTGTTGACGGCGATGGAGCGGAGTAATTTCCCTTCGGGCGAGAGAATATTGATCAGGTTTGAGCCGCGATCGGCTACATAAATGTTGCCTTGCTTATCGACGTCGCAATCCTCGCCGAAGGTGATTGCAGGATGGACTGGCGCTGCTTTGTTCGCGGCCGAAGCATCCGCTGGGGCGGCACCAATCACAGTTAGTAGCTTGCCGGCGGGATCAAAAACAGCGACGCCTACGTTTGGTGACGCCAGGACGTAATACTTGCCGTCAGCGCCTTTTTTCACGGCGCGCAAGCCTGGGCCGATACCCGGAAAGACACGACGCTGGGCCATCAGGTCATCATCGACGGGAGCAGGCCTGGCGATAATGGCGAAGCCGCCCAAACACAAGGCGAGCGTAGCAGCAAGAAGGGTCCGAAGCTGAATTCGCATGGTCAGTCTGATTGTAGTGGGGGGCGTCCAGGTTGCCCTCCAGAACGTGAGTATGTGTGTAAGCAATGCACCATGAGTTCGAGTGAGAGGGTTGCTGGTGCTTACAACCTGGACTGCCTGAAAAGAAGTTCCCTGTGGATTCGAAAGAAGTTCCCGGTTCTAGTCGGCGCGGAGACGCAGACGCTCGATGCTGCGGGCACGTAAGCGGCCGGCGTCGTTGCGGGACGGGTCATCGCCGGTATCGATTAATACGGCGTTCAACTGGACATCGCCGGTGGCTACTTCAAAGCGAGCCGGCAGACCATCTAGGAATTTCTTGACGATGCCTTGGCGGTCCATGCCGATCACGCCGTCGTGAGGACCGCTCATACCAACGTCGGTAATGTAGGCCGTTCCGTTGGGAAGAACCTGTTCGTCGGCAGTGGTTACGTGGGTGTGGGTACCGACAACGGCGGTGACGCGGCCATCGAGATACCAGCCCAGGGCAATCTTTTCGCTGGTGGTTTCGGCGTGAATGTCCACCAGGACAAAATCGATGTCGGCGGGAATTTTGGCGAGTTCGGCATCTGCCTTTTTGAAGGGATCATCATTCGAGGCCAGGAAAACGCGTCCCTGCAGATTCAAAACGGCAAACTTTACGCCACTCTTGGCAGTGCCGACGTAAAGCCCGCCGCCTGGCGTGTTGTCGGCGAAATTCGCAGGACGCAGGAGCCGCGGCTGATGCGGCATGTACTCCATGATCTCTTTGCGATCCCAACTATGATTGCCGCCGGTGAGTACTTCGATGCCCAGGTCGAGAAGCTCTTCCGCAATACGTGGAGTGATGCCGAAGCCGGAAGCGGAGTTCTCGCCATTGGCGATGACCAGATCGATTTGGCATTGCTGCACCAGGTCGCGCAGGCGCTCTTCCACGATGCGCCGCCCGGGCGAACCCACAATGTCACCAATGAAAAGCGCGCGCATATCTGTTTGTTGAGTTACCTGTTCAGAAAAATGGAGCGGACTGCTCGGCCGTGGGAAGCTAGGCCGTGAACCTCTGAAATAGGTGGGCACCACGAGCCAGCTATTAGGCTTTCCTAACCCGTTGGCGAGTCTTGCGACCCGCCAACGGGTCAGGCCATGCACACAAGCTGACTATCCGCAGCACCCCAGAGATTCGTTACGGTTCAAACGGCTTTCGCTACCACACCTGCCTCGAAGTACCGCTCCGGTTGATATTATCGCCTGAGTTGCAGGCGGCGTCCATTCGGCGAGGCCGAAGAGCGCGTCGGGAATTTCTAAATGGCTGACGCCAGCCGGGTCAATTTAGAAGTGCAAACCAAGTTCGCCGGTGGGGAGCTACCCGTAATACTGGAAATCGCTCCAGAAGTCCGGCCAGGACTTTTTCGGGCCGCGGCACAGGTAGATGTCGGGGTGGTCGCGAGTCTCCTCGTTGACGATGCCAAAACTGTTCCACGTGTGGGCTACGAGTTGGCATGACGCCAAGTTTTCGTCAAGGAATTGGCGGGATAAGCCCACGACGATCAAGACTTGCGGGGGCGGATTGCCATAGCCCCTGGCCCAGAACGAATTGACTCCACTTATGGTTCGCGGCAAGTGGAGCGCTGGCCCGTAGAGATTGAGGGCGCCGGCCTCACCGTAATTCCCCGCGAGCACCGCGAGATGTTCGCGGTCAGGCGGCGGCAAGGAATCGCGGATTTGAGCCACGGTGCCGACCAGATCTTGCCAGCCAACTTCTTCCTGAAGGTCGTCGTTTAGTTTGTCCGCCCACAGCCAGCCGGGCGAGCCAACGGGAAAGACGCGCAAGGTGACTGCGGAAGCTACCGTTGCATCCAGGATCAGCGCGCCCCAGACCACGACGTGAAGCGCCCTGGCAGTCCCGCGGCGCAGTGAATCTGACCACCGTTGGAAGCAGACACTGCCGGCGGCGTACAACATCGGGTAGCCGGCGCCCATGTAGTAGCCACGCCCTTTCGCGAAAACGAAAATAACGAAAGGCACCAGGTACATCCAGCCCAGCAGGCGATAACGTTTCCCGGCCGTGGCGAGCAGATAGAAATAAAGACCGGTAACTGCCAATGGGAATCCAAACATGGTCAGCTTTAACTGGTCGGGCAGAAAATTCTTGGTGCGTCCCCAGCGGACATCGCGGGCGTGAATGTGTTTCAGAAAATCGAGCGTGATGAAGTGGTGTTGTGCCAGCCAAAGAAGATTCGGTAAGAAAATCAGAAGGGAGAGAAGCGCTCCGAACCAGAACCATTTGCTCTTCAGATAGCGACGAGCGTCCGTAACCGGTAGCCCCACGACGATGCCAGCGACAAGAAACGCCATGGAGTACTTCGACATCGCGCCGAGGCCGACTGAGGCGCCGATGGCTAGCCACCAACGCGGATCATCGCTTTTCAGCAGGCGAAGAACACAATAGGCGGTGAGCACCCAGAACAAATAATCAAAGGAGACGTACTGCATCACGGCGCCGCCGCCAAGACAGAAAGGCATGCCCGCCGCGATGGCCAGCAGTTGTGCTCCGCGCTTTCCGCCCAGTTCTTTGGCTATTGAGCCGGTGAGGAAAAGCGCGACGGCTTGCGCAACGCTGGCAAAAAACCGGAAGCCTGGGAGCGAAGTGCCGAAAAGAGTGAGGGACACGCGTCCAAAAAATGGCGTGATGGGTGGATAGGCGACATATCCCCAAGCGAGATGGCGAGCATCGTCGAGGGTGGCTAATTCGTCGCGATGGAATCCGTAGCGGGCATTGGTGAAGGCGTGGATGATTACTGTGAGCGCCGCGATGTACAACAAAACAGCTTGGTCACTAAGCCAAGTCTGTATAAGCGACGGGGTAACGACTCCGTCGCGACTTTCGTGCTCTTCCGATTTTCCAGCCAGAGAATCCGTCGTCACTTTTTATCCGTTTGCCTCACGTGCAGAATTGTTTGATCGTTGTTTCGTGGTTCTCTCGCGTGCAGGTATTGTCGTGACCGGGCATTATATGTCAGCCCGCTGGCCGGAATTGAATGGGGAAGTGGTGGTTCATGGAAACTGGGCAACTCCGTTACAATGAGGATTCTGTTTTCTGCTCAGGAGAGCTCTCTGATGAATTATCGGCGCTTTGGAGGCACGGGATGGCAGGTCAGCGAAATTGGCTACGGCATGTGGGGCCTGGCGGGATGGACCGGTTCGGACGATAACGAAACTTCGGCGTCTTTGCGCCGTGCCGTCGAGCTTGGCTGCAATTTTTTCGACACGGCCTGGGCCTATGGCGATGGCAAAAGCGAGCAGATTCTCGCCA
>JBAVNY010000348.1:0-4252 GCA_049691535.1 Candidatus Acidiferrum sp. | reverse complement strand
GTCCCCGACTGCATATCCTCGCTGTCATCCACGCTCGCTGTCACCACCGGACTTCCCGCCTGCACCCGCAACCGGAACTCCTTGGTCGATGGCTCGTAATTCGAATACACAAAACAGTGCCCCACGCACGCCCGGTCCGCCGCATGAATGAACATCTGCCGGTAACTGGCATCAGGAAACGCCATCACCAGCACTCGGGTCCCAAACGGCAGCTCCCGCGTAATCTGCTCCGCATTTTCCTCCAGCCGATTAAGCTGCGCCGTCTCCTGAAACGTAAACACAAAAAACAAAATCGCCGCCGCTGCAAATCCCGCCAGCTGCCACCATCGCACTCGCAACGACGCCAGCCAGCACAATCCAAAAATCGCGCTGATCACCGTCAATCGCGTCGCCACCACTCCAATCCATCCCGCATTGGGATCTGGCCGCAAATTCTGCGGCACACCCGCCGTCACGCACACCGCCGCAAAATATAATTCCAGAATCAGCCGCCGCTCTTTCCAATATTCCCTGCCCCGCCCTGCCGCCGTCCACGGATCCACCACCGCGCAAATCACTCCGAACGTCAGCAGCACCCACGACAGCACTTCGAACCGCCGCCCATAAATCGCCAACTGGTCCGTGCCATTCCGCATATAGAAGAGTTGCCCGTCCCAATCCGCCTGATACTCTGGATGCCTCAGAAAGAAGACTAAAATCCCCACGCTGAACGCCACCACACTCACCGGCAGCAAAGCGCGCCACCGTCCATCCAATTTCAGCCACAACAATCGATACGCCGCCGTCCCCACCAACCACAACAATCCCAGCGGATGCGCCAACAAAATCAGCGGCGCCAGCACTACCGCCCACAAAATTCGCGTCTTCGTGCCCGGCCACATTACAGCCAGCGCCACACTCGCCAGTCCAATCGACAAATAAAAATTCATAAATCCCATGTAAAACACGTAGCCATACGCCAGCATCGCAATCGCCGGCATCAACGCCCACGGCATCCGCCCCGTCACCGCCGCCACCAACGCAAACACGCCCCAAAAGAAAATCAGCACGCACACCCCGACCGCCACCTTCTCCGCAATCCCCAGCCCCGCAATTTTTCCCAGGTAAAACAGCATCAGATCAAACAGCACATTCTTCCACGCCGTCACCACATACACGCCCGGCACCCTCCCCTGCTCCACCAACTCCGCCAGCCACGCGTTGTACACGTGACTCCCCAAATCTCCCGCCTCAATGTGCCGCTGCCACACGCACGGAATCACCACCACCGCGCTCAACAACGTCGCAAGCCCCCCGCGCCTCCTCAAAAAATTCCCCACACCCATATCCTCGGTCGTAGTCTCCAAGACAATCCCGCCCCATCCAACTCAGATGCAAAGCAACGCAACATTCTATCCGAATTATTACGGGATTCCGCCAAGCGCAACGCGAAGCACCGTAGGGGCACGATATATCGCGCCCCAGTCCGACAAAAAGCACCCGCAGCCGCGCGAGCACACACTTCACAAACGGATTTTCACGTATGAGGGGTTGTAATCCTGAGGCTATTTCGAAATCTGATCGTCGCCCAACTTCTTCAACCGGTCCCGCAATCTCCGTTGCAGCACCGTAGGCGTATTCGGATTAAACGCCACCAAATACCACAGCGGCTGCGTTTTATCCTTACTCAAATACGTCAGGGTCGTCGCATCGGAATTCGGATGACGCGCCACATTCTCCCGAATCGCTCCATACGGATGATGCGCCAGCCGGTTCAGCGTCTTGGCATTCGTCCGTGGATGCTCGCTGATCAACCGCAACAAATAAAAGTCTTCATCCGGCGCCTGCTTTGCCAGCTTCTCCAGCATCTCCGGCTTCGCTTCCGCGCTCAGCACCAATCCAATTTTTTCGTCCCACGCCGTGTTGATATGGTTCAGCTCACGCGTCCGCGCGTGGATCAACTCTTCCAAGCTGTGCCGTTCCGTTTGCATTCGCGCAATCGGCAACTGTGTCCCTTCCAGCGAATCCAGTACGCGCAGCAGGTGCTGGCGTTCGCCAAACACGATTTGCGAAGTACGGGTAATCCGCCCGTCTTCTTTTTCTTTATGCTGCACGAGATCGGAACGTCGCATGGTTCGGTGCTCCCAATTGCCCCTAGGCCTCTCACCAAAGGGAACGTACTGTCTTGCGGACTGCTGGGGAAGACTCATGGTCCAACTGCTTTCTGGCTGTGGCTCGATTGGATTATGTTCTGCCGATGGGGTAGCGTAAAGTTTCAGCGCACCGCCCTGTGCCCGATGTGCTACGTGCGTAAATAGCGCAGCATTTCCCCGAAAGGATTCCTTCATGTCCGCTTTTGATGAGCATCAGCAAGAGCTGGAACGCTACGAGCAGATGTTCGGCCGCGATCGTGGACGCCTCGCCGTCTCTCTCGATCGCATAACCAATGCACTCGTCCTCGTTGGCCAACATGGCGTCTATTGCACCAGCCAGCGCAATCCCACCCTCCCCGCCATGGATCTCCGCATGATCAACCAGGAACTGACCCACGCCAAAGAACTAATCCAATCCGTAATGCAGCAAATCCGCAACTCCAAACAATCCACCTGACACAACAGTCTGCGTCCACCTCAACCTCATGTAGGTACCTGGCTTTAGCCAGGCACCCGCCTCTTCGACCGCCGCACCTACATCAAACCCACCTGTCATCCCGCTCGCCCTGAGCTTCGAAGGGACCGGAGCGTCGGCGCCTCTCAGCCAACGCGCAGTGGAGGGGTCGCGGCGACATTCCCAACCATTTCACCCTCCAATCAACAGCCTCTCAACGCACCCCGTCACGCGACGAAACTCTTCCATCCCCCTCACCGCCTCCTCTTCCTCACCACAAACTTCAACCCCGTCTTCATCTCGCTAAACCGCGCCACCTTTACATCCACCAACCCCGCCTTCAACCCCGCCCCGCGCACATCGTTCTCCGTCAACTCCTTCTTCCCTTTTGCATACACAATCCACAGTCCCGCCGCGCCTTGCATCACCTTCGCAATCACAGCCACCTTCTTCAAACTCTCCCGCTCTTCCGCCGCTAAAAATATCCATTGCGTCTCACCCGAAACTTTCTCCTGCATCGCCGCGCCCACCTTCTTCAAATCTCGCAAAAAGCCCGCCTCGAATTTCCCGACAATCACCACCGCATCGCCCGCCTTCGGCCCCAGCTTCTCAATCAGCGATTTAGGATTCGCAATCTTCTCCCGCCACGTCTCCGCCTGTTCACCCAACTCGAATACCGTCACGCCGTCCCTCGTTCGCACATGCAGCTCGACATCCACCGCGCGCAGCGATGTAATCGCACTGAACGGAATCTTCAAACGCAAATCCCCGCGCAGAATCAGCTCGCTGGTCTCCAGCAACGCTTTTCCCTTCGCAGATTTTCCTCGATGCCGTACGGTGCAGGTCACTTCTTGTCCCAAGGCTCACCTCCTCGGGAGGTTTCCTGAAACAACGCCACTCTCAACCACCAATAAGAAGGATTTCGACTTCGCAGCCAACATCACGACAAAAACGGATTACTCTCCCGCTCCTGCCCAATTGTCGTATTCTCTCCATGCCCTGGATACACCAGCGTGTCCTCCGGCAGTACCATCAACTTATTCTTCAACGACGACATAATCTCGTCCATCGACCCGCCCCACAAATCCGTTCGCCCAATCCCGCCCGCAAACAGCGTGTCTCCCGCAAACAAGTGCGGATGCACCAGCGTCACTTCCCCAATTTCCTTGGGAATGTACAGCGACACGCTTCCCGGCGAATGTCCCGGCGTGTGAATCACGTTGGCCTGAAAATTTCCCCAGCTCAGCGCGTCGCCTTCTTTCAACAAATGATCCACCTTGATCAACGGTGGCGGCCGTATCCCCAAAAATTGCGCCTGAATGTCCATCGCGTTATACAGCGGCAAATCGTCGTTGTGCATCATCACCGGCGCGCCCGTGTATTGATGCAATTTCGCCAGCCCGCCCACATGATCGATATGCGCATGCGTGCTGATAATCGCCTGCACCTTCAACTTGTAGCGCCCCAGCAAATCCAGAATCCGTTCCACCTCGTCGCCCGGATCCACTACAATCGCTT
Source organism: Candidatus Acidiferrum sp. (assembly GCA_049691535.1). Classification (GTDB taxonomy): domain Bacteria; phylum Acidobacteriota; class Terriglobia; order Acidiferrales; family UBA7541; genus Acidiferrum. The sequence goes on along the minus strand of JBAVNY010000348.1, from coordinate 148 downwards.
CCCGCGTCTTCGGATCCCCAATGATCGAGCAGTTACACTGCAGCACGCCCACAGGAATCTTGATGTAAATCATGTCCGGATTCCCAGCATCCGGCATCCCCACCATCTCGCTCATTTTCGTTCCGCCCATCGCCGCAGTATATACCAA
>JBAVNY010000347.1:0-4037 GCA_049691535.1 Candidatus Acidiferrum sp. | reverse complement strand
CACGAAACCGTTCTTGCCTTTCACCGCCGTCTCGAAACCATGACGCGCAAGAACCTGTACCTCGGCATCGCGTGCAATGGACTCCGGCGCCGCACTGCGCGCCAGGGCTATCTCCGCATCCCGATGCGCCATGAGGTATTGGTCGATCGGGGCCATCTTCGTGTACGTCGTCGCGGTATCCTGTGCCATCGCCTGGTAGGCCGTACCGAGCAGAACAAGCAGGGCCAAGCTTTTGATTGCGATTGCGCCTAGCCTTTTCATCCGCATCGTTTTCCTCCTGAAGATGGGCCCTTTTTCGTCAGGCCGTCCTTCCGCGTGCAGCGTTCGGTCGTACTCGCTGCTCGCTTGCCTTCATCAGCTCTTTCAAGTCCACCGGTGGCCGAAACCGGAAAACGCCTTCGGTCTTCTGGGCCGAATGCTGCTCCTTCTCGTTGATTCCTGCCTAGGTTCGGCTTTCTATTCGTTGGCTGGCGGTTTGAGGAGCACCGCTCGCACCTCGACCGGCGCCCGGCAGGCGAAGACAGCCTTGCGCCCCCACGCCAGTGCCTCGTCCAGGTCAGCGGCTTCCAGTATCCAAAAACCGCCTATGTGCTCCTTGGTCTCCAGGTACGGCCCGTCGGTGATGAGCACGTTGCCATCGGGCTGCGCCCGCAGCGACTTCGCGCTGCTGGCCGGGGAAAGGCCGGCGACGAACTTCCTGGCACCGGCAGCAATCATCTCGCGGTTGAGCACGTGGATCTCGCGGATCATCGCTTCGCCCTCTTTAGACGGGTCGTAGTTGTCGGGGTGGTGAATAGCAACCAGGTACTGCATCATGATTTCTCCTTTTCCTGTAACGGTCTTCGGGCGGCCCGCTTGCCCTGCCTTCACCATATAGTCGAACGGCCGGACCGGAATTCGACATATCGTCAAAAAATGCTTCTTTCGCGGCCTGGAAGAGTGTGGAAAATCCTCCACTAGCAGAATCTGTTGTGATTGGGTCACCTGCGCGTCGAATGACGCGCGTTGAAATCGCCACGCATCGGCAAGTATTCGCAGGCGAGTCTCAGCGAGTTACGAAGCTATTACTGGCTCATCTCAGCGGCGGCGGCGCCGAACTTCTTTTGGATCTCCTTTTGGGTCTCGGGATCGAAGTCTGTTAGATCAAACATCCGGCGGACTTCGACCATTTCGTTATCCTTTCCGGGGATGCGCGAGGCCCATTCGAGTGCCTCTTCGCGCGACTTTACCTGGATGATCCAGTAGCCGCCGACCACTTCCTTGGCTTCGGTAAACGGGCCGTCGGTAACTTTCGATTTTCGGTTTTTGAAGGTGACGCGCGCGCTCATCGTCGAGGGCGGGCTCAGCCCGTCGAGCGCGAGCAGCACGCCGGCTTTCCCTAGTTCCTCGTTGTACTTGCCCATTAGCTCCATGTCTTTGAGGTCGGGTACCGTGCCGGCCTTGGCATTTTGGTAGTCTTTCGGAAACATGATCATCATGAAACGCATGGTGTTCTCCTCTAGTGTTGAGCGGACGCCGACGTCGTACCAGGGCCGCTAATATATAGGAGCTTGGACCGCGCTGGACCTGGAAAGTTGCGAGGCGCCGGGTGCGCGGTGCGGCTCCACTTACTAGTCGAACGGGGCGGCGGGGAATCGACACGCGATTTGCAGATTTTTCGCGTAACGTATCACCCGGGAAACACTTTCTGGCAGGCCGGTTGCGCGACCTCACTATATGGTCGAACGGTCCCACCGGAATTCGACAAGTCGTCGAGGTTTTTATTTCAGCTGCCGAATCCGCTCTTCGAGGAATTGCCGTTCTGGCTCCTGTTGGGTCAGCGCCAGAGCTTTCTGATAAGACGACCGTGCCTCAGCCGTCCTGCCGAGCCTGCGGCACATATCGGCACGGGCGGAATGTGCCAGGTAATAATCGGCCAATTCGCCATGCTCCAACACCGAATCGATCTGCGCCAGACCGGCCTGCGGACCATCGCGCATGGCAATTGCCACAGCGCGATTGAGCTGCACCACGGGCGAAGGCTGAACCCGTACCAACTGGTCGTAGAGCGCGACAATCTGCCGCCAGTCGGTCGCCGCGACGGATTCCGCCTCCGCATGAACGGCCGCAATCGCCGCCTGCAGCGTGTAGGCGCCAAAGCGGCGCGACTTCAGCGCTTTCTCCAGCAATGCCACTCCCTCCGCGATCTGCTCCCAGTTCCAGAGCGAGCGATCCTGGTTCTCGAGCAAAATCAACTCTCCGGTCGGAGAGGTTCTCGCAGCGTGGCGGGATTCCTGTAGCAACATCAGGGCAAGCAGCCCGAGGACTTCCGGCTCGGGCTGGAGTTCGGCCAGCAGCCGGCCTAGTCGAATCGCCTCGCCGGTCAGCTCGGCCCGCGTTACTTCCGCTCCCGCCGCAGCACAGTAGCCCTCGTTAAAGACGAGATAGACGACCTGCAGCACCGCGTCCAGTCGCTCCGGCAATTCCTCCGGCGACGGCACCTCGTACCGAATCGGTGTGTCGCGAATCTTTGCCTTTGCGCGCACGATGCGCTGCGCCAGCGTGCGCGGAGTGGTGAGGAACGCCTTGGCGATCTCCTCGGTGGTCAGCCCGCACACCTCACGCAAAGTGAGCGCAACGTGCGCTTCTGGCGGTAGAGACGGATGGCAGCAGGTAAAAATCAGTCGCAGCCGGTCATCCTCAAGGCTGTCCTCTTCATTGGACCTTTCTGCCGAACTCGATTGCGCTTCGAGATAGCGCACGAGCTCGTCTTGAGACGCATCAAATCTTGCCCGTCGACGCAGAGTATCAATAGCTTTGAATCGGGCCGTCGAAATCAACCATGGTCGTGGGTTGCCGGGTACTCCACTTCTCGGCCACAGGCTCAGCGCAGTCGCAAAGGCTTCGTGCATGGCCTCCTCGGCAAGATCAAAATCGCCGAGCAAGCGGATCAGAGTTGCCAGGATTCGTCGCGAATCCACGCGATACAGGGAGTCGAGCAATTCGCGTATCTGCTCGGTGGAGAGTTCGGACATGACGAAGAACTTAGCAAACCAGCTACCCCGAATCAATTTGGCAACTGCGGATCGATGCAAAGTGCCCAGGTGCTGACTCTGAAATCTGGACAACAGTACGCTTCGTCGGTTGACGCAAAATCGCCCATGCACTCATTCGTACTGGCACCATAGGGCTCGCTGCAATGCGGCGCTATTCGGCGATTATGCGATCGGCCCACTCCACTAGAGAAACAAAGATGGCTGGGTTCCCGAACTTCGCACTCCAATTGGCGAGATCACTTTCCGAAACCCCACGGGCTCGGGAGCAAGCTCCTCAAGAAAACACAGGAATGTGTTTGGCGACGATTTTCTCGCGCAATTCACTGAGTGGTGGCCAACCAATGGGAATCACTGCATCGGACGTGGCCTTACGCATCAGAGACGTGGCGTCAGCAGTCAGGAATATCTGAACTTCGTGACCTGCGTCCGACAACGCGAGCGCATGTGCAAACACAAATGAGGCTCGGGTCGGGTCGTCGGTTCCCCAGGAACTCCTCATCATGATCCTCAAAGTCTTTTTCGATTCCTGCGCCTTCGTTCCTAGTGCCAGAAATGGAAGACTTAGCAACTGCGACAAGAATGTGCGTCTGGCCATGCGGTTTTCTCCTGAGTTGGGCTGCGCCTAGCGGAAGATTCCCGAGACAATAGTCTGTGCTTCTAGCAATGTCAAAGGTCAAATTACGCGAATCATCGCGGGTTCGGGGGCGCGTCATTAGCGGAGATGCCGGTAGCTCGCCACATTTTTGTTCGCGTTGACGCTGTGGGCGCAAAGCCCGTATAATCATGGTTTGCCTTAGCGCTTGGAGGATCGATGTACGCCGTTATCAAGACCGGGGGGAAGCAGTATCGCGTCGCGCCCGGCGACACTATTCGGATTGAACGAGTTAAGGGAGACGTGGGCGAAAAAGTGACCTTTGGCTCCGTCCTGGCTGTGCACAACGACGAGAAGAAGCTTCTGTCGGGCGACGATGCTTCCAAGGCGACCGTGACCGGGAAAATCGT
>JBAVNY010000346.1:0-5436 GCA_049691535.1 Candidatus Acidiferrum sp. | reverse complement strand
GCTATCGACTGTAGACTGACTGCCTACATCTTATATCGCCCCAAATCCTCGTCGCTCAAACCCTCCAGATAATTCCGCAACTGCTCGTTCGTGCTCCGCTCCGCCAGCGCCGTCGACACCTTCGAATTCTTCAATACCTGCTCATCCACGAATATTGGGCAATCCATCCGCAACGCTAGCGCCAACGCATCGCTCGGCCGCGAATCAATACTCATCAACTCCCCATCCCGCTCCACCCAGATCAACGCGTAAAACGTATCATCGCGCAGATCATTCACCACTATCTTCTGCACCTGCACATCCAATCCCAAAAACACATTCTTCAACAAGTCATGCGTCATCGGCCGCGGCGTCGAGACCTTCTCAATTTCCAGCGCGATCGCGTTCGCTTCGTACGCCCCCACCCAAATCGGCAGGATCGCCTGCCCCTGCACATCCTTCAGCACCACAATCGGCATCTGCGTCACCGGATCCATCATCAGGCCGCGTATCTTCATTTCCACTTCCATCGCGTCCTCCCGCTTCCAACTTCCGTGTGGGCTGCTCTTACTCTTCTTCTCTCGCCTTCCAGATTACTTCCCGCTCATCACAAGCGTCTTTCAACTCTCACCACCGAAGTCCTTCACCCCAACCCAGCGCCGTAGGCGCGGCATAAGTTAGCCCAGCCCGTAAGGGCTGGGACCCTTAGCGTCTAACAGCAGAGCGCCTTCCCTCTCCCCATCAACCGCGCCCTACTCCGCCTCTCCCGCCAAACTATTCGGACTCGCACTCGTCACCCGAACCAGCCTGTAGTGTCCCAGAACTTCCTGCTCCGGTGAAGTGAAATTCAATATCCGATTACACGACGTGTGCCCCATAAACTGATTCTCCCGCCGCGATCGTCCCTCCAACATCACCTCAAACGTCCGTCCCACCAGCTTCGCGTTCCGCGCAATCTGAATTTCCCGCTGCCGCGCCAGCAACACACCCAACCGCCGCGATTTTTCTTCCTCCGGAATCGCATCCTCCATCGTCAACGACGGCGTATTCGGCCGCGGCGAATATTTAAACGCAAACACCGCATCGTATTGCGCCTCATCCAACAACGTCAGCGTCTCCTCAAAATCCTTTTCCGTCTCGCCCGGAAATCCCACGATGATGTCCGTCGTGATGCTAATCTCCCGTTTCGCTCCCTGCAACATCCCAATTTTCTCTAGATATTCTTCCCGAGTGTACGTCCGCGCCATCTTCGCCAACAATTCCGTCGACCCGCTCTGCACCGGCAGATGCACATGATTACAAATCGCTGGGTACGCCTCGATCGCCTGTACAATATCAAACCCGAAATCCCGTGGATGCGACGTGGTAAATCGCACGCGGCGCATTCCCGTCGTCTCTGCCGTCGCCACCAGCAAATCCGAAAATCGCATTTTCCGTGAACTCGGATCCGCGTACGAATTCACCGTCTGCCCCAACAACTGCACTTCCGTGTATCCCAGCACCGCCAACTGCAGCACTTCTTCCAGCACCGATGCGCTCGCCCGACTGCGTTCCGGCCCCCGCGTGAACGGCACCACGCAATACGAACACGCCTTGTCGCATCCTTCTATAATCGTGATGTACGCCCGCCACGGATTGTCTCGCCGCGTCACCGGCGTTTCAAACGTCTCGTCCGTATCGTTATCCAGTCCCGTAATCCGCCGGTTCCCCGCCTCCAACTCCGCAATCATCTTCGGCAATTTCCGGTAACTCGCCGACCCACACACCAAACTCACCCACGGCGCCCGCTCAAAAATCCCTTCGCCTTCCTGCTGCGCCAGGCATCCCAGCACGCCAATCACTTGCCCTTCTTTTTTGGTCAGCTTGTATTCGCCCAATCGCGAAAAAACTTTCTGCGCCGCTTTCTCCCGAATCGAGCAAGTGTTATACAAAATTACGCCCGCATCCTCGGGCCGCTCCACCTGCGCATACCCCCGCGCCAGCAATACCCCCGCTACCTTCTCCGAATCGTGATCATTCATCTGGCACCCAAACGTCTCCAAATAAAACGACCTAACACCTGGATCCACACCTATATATTCCCCGTTTGGCCTCAACTCACCGTCTAGGGATTGCCCCGTGTAGGTCCTAGGCTTTAGCCCGGCAAGCTCGCTTGCCAATCGCTCTTCTTCGGCAACCCCACTAGCCGCGTTTCCGCACGGCCCTCGGGTTTCGTTTGGTGTTTCGCTTGCCGCCAGGTCTTCCCGCTCCCGCGCCTCCGCATGGCGCCTCTTCAAGCGCTCCGAGAGCACACCACTGCGCCCAAGCCTCTCCACACTAAAATCAAATCCATTCCCCATATCCACCCACTCTACCACACCGCAATTTCTCTATTCCCGCCGCCAGTCTTAGCTATAAAGGCCTCAAGTTTTCGCTCCCGCCGCCGCCTGGCTACTCTTCTGCATCATCGCGATACGTGCCCTCCCCTTAGCCGATCCCTCCACAATGCCTTCTAAATTCTCCATCCATTCCGGTAGCTTCGTTACCTTACGAAACTCCGTCAGATACGGTTGAATCTTTGCATATTGGAAGTACATCTCCTGGCAGGTGTCATACACAATTCCCTCACTCAACACACCGTGCTTCACAAACGCGCACACCATGTCCCAATACCCGTAAACCTGCAGCACAAATCCCGTTTCCTGTCCGCCCTTGCTCACGATCCGCACCAGCTCTTCCGTCGAACCAGGCGAAAACTGTCCGCCCACAAAGCTGCGCGCTTGCCGCATCACCGTCTCCCGCCGCAATTCATACAGTTCAAGATCAACTCCGCCTGCTCCGCAGTCGCCTTCTTCATCGTCCTCCCCTTTCTCTGAACATCTCCGAAACATGCCTCGTGGAATGGTGCGAAACTTATTCTGCAAACTAGCTATTCCAGCGCCAAGCATGTCATCTCGACCGGAGCACGCTTCGTGCGGAGCGGAAAGATCGTGGCAAATACTCCGCCCCGCGACCCACTGCTAACACACTTCAAGCTGCTATCTACGAGCCTGGAATTGTCGGCCTCATACAGCATCTCCCCGCCATCGCGCATCTCAATCCTTTTGACCCTCTTTCATCCCTATGCTACGTTGCTAAGGACACGTAAAATCTGCTTATTCTAAGGAGCTGACGTTATTTTCCTGCTGACCGCGCTCTACATCGGTAACATCTTCGACATTCTTGAGCAGACCGGATGGGTCGCTCGCGGCGTTCTTGGCCTTCTTCTGCTCTTCTCTCTCATCTCTTGGGCGCTCATCTTCCAGAAGCTGGGCCTCTTCGGACGCATCGCTCGCCAGAGCGACCAATTCCTCAAAATCTTTCGCGCCACCAAAGGCGTCGCCAATCCGCAAGGACTCATCTCCGCCGGCTCTCCATTTTCCAACGTCTATGCCGCCGGCTACCGCGAACTGCAGAGCCAGGTCTCCAATCCCGGCACGGCCTCCCCGCAAAAAGTGAAAAGCATTCAAGCGGTCACCGTCAGCATGCAACTCGCCTCTTCCGAAGAAGTGCGCCGCGCCGAGAAAGGCATGTCCTGGCTCGCCACCACCGCTGGCGTTGCTCCGTTCATCGGACTCTTCGGCACCGTTTGGGGCATCATCGACGCCTTCTCCGGCCTCGGCACTTCCGGCGCCGCGAGTCTTCGCGCCGTTGCCCCCGGTATCGCCGAAGCCCTGGTTACTACCGCCGCCGGCCTTTTCGCCGCCATCCCCGCCCTCATCGCCTACAACTACTTCCTCCAACACATTCGCGATTTGGCGCAGCGCCTCGACACCTTTGCCCTGGAATTCGCCGCCCAAATCGAAAAAACCTTCTCCTGATATGCGCACCACCGGCAAAAAACTTCGCCCTGTATCCTCAGCGAGACTCTGCGTTCTCAGCGTCTCTGCGTTATCAGTTTTCTTGCGGTTTCCCGCCCTGCTCCCGGAGGCCCCATGCCTCAACTAACCAAATCCACCCAATCCTCCCTGTCCGAAATCAACATGGTTCCGTTCATCGACGTGGTCCTCGTCCTTCTGATCATCTTCATGATCACCGCGCCGATCCTGCAATCCGGCATCGAAGTCGACGTCCCCAAAACGCACACCGTCAAAGAAATCAATCAGGATCATCTCGTCGTCACCATCGACAAACAGCAAACCCTCTATCTTGGCAACAGCCCCATTAACGTTCACGATCTTCCCGCCAAGATCAAAGCTCAGCAAAAGCGTCCCAACGACGCCATCTTTCTTCGTTGCGATCAAACTGTTCCCTTTGGCGCCTTCGCCAGTGTCATCGACTCGCTCCGCCAGTCCGGCGTCTCCAATATCAGCATCGTCACCCAGCCAATCACGGATCGCGACCGATGAACCGTGCGCGCAAGATTTCATAGTCTTTTCGTTCTAACACTATGTCGTATATGCCCTACAACAATGACGACCTCACCCTGAAGCGATTCATGGTGTATTCCGTCATCCTGCACATCGTCCTCACCGCCACTATGCTGATCGGTGTTTACGTGCAGCGCCAAGGCAATGCTTGGGGCGACATAGGCGGCGGCACAGGCGATGTCGCGGTCAAGGTCAATCTCGTTTCACCAGCGGGAATTCCCATGCCCAAGCCAAACGTTTTTACCGATAGCCACGTCATCGATCCCACCAAGGGTCTCGACAAAGCGGAGCCTCCCAAGCCTCCCGAAATCGAAACCGATGCTTTGAAGATTCCCAAATTCGACACCAAGGACAAAAAGCCGCTTCCCCCTTCCAAGCCTTCCAAGGTTTTTGAGAATAAGACGCCCCGCCCCGATAACTCCATTAAGTATGGTGAGGGCGGCCAAATGAATTTGCCTTCCGGTTATTCTCCATCTCCCGGTGCGCCCTCCAGTGGACTCGAAGTCAAAGGTCAAGGTGGTGGAGATTTTGCCAGTCGCTACGGCTGGTACATCGAATCCGTCAAACGCGCCATCGCCCAAAATTGGCTCCAGACCACCATCGATCCTTCTGTTCGTTCCCAGCATCGCGCCAAAACGACCGTCACCTTCACCATCAATCGCGATGGCTCGATCAAAAATATCCGTGTCTCCGAGTCCAGCGGCAATCGTTCCATGGACGACTCCGCCCAGCGCGCCTTACTCAGCATCGATAAACTCCCGCGCCTCCCCAGCGACTATTCCGGCTCCTACGTAGACGTAATCTTCGACTTCGACCTGAGCATGATGCGATGACGCATCTTGCCACCCACCGTCATCCCGACCGGAGAACTGGCGCCCTACGCCAGTTCGTAGCGGAGGGATCGCGGCAACATTTCCACCGCACCTGCCCCCGTGCTGTTCACCCGCCCGCCTACTTTTTCCTCACCCCCAAACAATTCCCCCATGGCGAACCCCACCCGCATCCTCTATTCTTAACAGTCCAGCCTGTTCCACTCCGGAGGCACTCTTGTCCGTGAAAAAGCACGGCG
>JBAVNY010000345.1:0-1901 GCA_049691535.1 Candidatus Acidiferrum sp. | reverse complement strand
GTCCCAATCTGCGGCGAATAGCCTTTTTGGGGGCCCACTATGCTGAGATCCGACTCGACAGAAGAATAAGACGGCTGGGCAAGCATGCCGGCGCCGGCAAGGCCCGCGCTGAGAGCGGCGGAAGTCTTCAGGAAATTTCTGCGATCTGTAAGGCACGAGGGATAGTTCATGGGACTCTCCTTGGAGCGGAATCGAAGTGGGCAAATAGTACCGCAATGATTGGGCACACTTGTAGCAGAAGTTCTGAGCTGACAGGTTGCTGCTTAGCTGAAAAATTATTTACGGGCGAAACGCTCGAAGTCGGCCATTTGCGAGGCCATTTCTTCGCGAGCGGCATCGGCGGCGGAACGAATACCCTGAATGCGCAGCTTAAATTCGTCTGGATTCGATGCACGCGAGAGAGCTTCGTCGAGGGTGATGAGTTCCTTGGTGTACAGATCGAAGAGCGATTGATCGAAGGTCTGCATGCCATACTGCGAAGTTCCGGCGGCGATGGCATCGTGAATCAGGCGCGTCTTGTCAGCATTGATGATGCAATCCTTGATGTACGCGGTAGCGATCATGACTTCGCAGGCGGGAACGCGGCCCTTGTCATCGGCGCGGCGCACCAGGCGCTGGGATACGACAGCCTTGAGCGTGGCAGCCATTTGCAAACGAATCTGCTTTTGTTCGGGCGGAGGGAAGACCGCGATAATACGCTGAATGGTTTCGGTGGCGTCCAAGGTGTGCAAGGTCGAGAAAACCAGGTGGCCAGTTTCCGCAGCCAGCAACGCGGTAGAAATGGTTTCGAGGTCGCGCATTTCGCCGACCAGAATCACGTCGGGGTCTTGACGCAAAGCAGCGCGCAAGGCGGTGGAAAAATTCGCGGTGTCGACTTCCACTTCGCGCTGGTTGATGAAGCTGCGCTTGTCGCGATGCAAAAACTCGATAGGATCTTCAATGGTAATCAGGTGATCGGAACGGTTGGCATTGATGCGGTCGATCATGGCTGCCAGCGTCGTCGATTTACCGGAACCGGTGGTGCCGGTGACCAGAACCAAGCCGCGTTGCTCTTCGCAAATTTTGGTGACGACCGTGGGGAGATTTAGTTCTTCGATGGTGCGAATCTTGGTGGGGATGACGCGCAGAACCATGCCGACGTTGCCGCGTTGCTGGAACACGTTCACACGAAAACGTCCCAGGCCTGCGACGCCATACGCCATATCCAACTCGGCGGTTTCTTTAAATTTTTGTTTTTGCCGGTTGGTCATCATGCTGAAGGCCATCGACAGCATTTCTTCCGGTGTAATGCGCGGCACATCCGTGAGTGGAGTGAGCAAGCCGTCCACGCGGAGATAGGGGTGATTGCCGACTTTCAGGTGCAAGTCGGACGCCTTGTTTTCTACGGCGCGGCGCAACAAATCATCAATGCTAAGTGCCATGAGCTAACACCCCGCAAGAACTCAACTCCAGCTTGAAAGTAGCACCGGCAGCAGGGGGCAACAAGGCAAGTGGGATGCGGCGTTGCGGTGTAGTTACCTGAGCATGGGGACAGGCAAAGCGCGGTTTGGCTAGACGTCGGGCTGGCGGAGGAAGAGGGAATCGTAGACCAGACCGGCGAGGAAACCGCCGCCGAGCGGGCCGACCCAGTAGATCAGTTGGTTGAGCCAGTGATGCAGGGCGAGCGCTGGACCAAAGGCGCGGGCAGGATTAAGAGCGGCGCCGGTGAACGGGCCAGCGACGAGCACGCCGACGGTGATGGTCAGGCCGATTGCAAAGGCGGAAACGGAGCGCGAGTTGGCGCGTTCATCGACGACAGTGGCAAAAACCACGAGCACCAGGAAAAACGTGGCGGTGCCTTCAAGGGCCATGCCGGCCCAGCCTGGATAGACGCGCAAAAGTTCGGGCACGAAGTTGGTGGC
>JBAVNY010000344.1:0-4836 GCA_049691535.1 Candidatus Acidiferrum sp. | reverse complement strand
GCAAAATCTCTGAGCTTCACCGCGCAGGAATTCAAGCTGCTGAAATATTTCGCCAATGCCCCTTCGCGCGTAATCTCGCGTGAAGAATTGCTGAACGAGGTTTGGGGCTACGAAAATTATCCAACTACCCGCACCGTTGATAATCACGTGCTCCGGCTCCGGCAGAAGCTCGAGCCCGATCCTGCCAATCCTCGCTACTTCCTCACCATGCATGGCTCCGGCTACAAATTTATCCCTGGCGATTTGGTCCCCGCATCGGAAACAGCCAAGCGGTAGCCTGGAGGGCCATGGCACGCCTGCGATTACGCACACAGTTGGTCATCGCAACTCTGCTGATTATCTGCGCCTTGTTGGGGGCGATTCTCTTTGTTGTTGGCCACATTGTGCGCTCCGAGATCGCCGAGGGCGTGCGGCAAAGTACCGAAGCCTCGCGTCACGCCTTCGAAAATGTCCAGCAAGAACGCGAACGGCAGCTGTCACACACCGCGGCCCTGCTGTCGGAACTGCCTCCCCTCGAAGCGATGATGGCCACCCAGCATGCGCTCACCATTCAAGACGCATCGCGGCCCTTCTGGGAATTGTCTGGAAGCCAGCTCTTTGTACTCTCCAGCGTAGATGGACGCATTCTTGCATTTCATGCAGCGAAACCGGGCTGGGACTCGGCCCTCGCCGAAGCAAGTTTAAAAAAGTCGGCGGAGCAGGGGGAGGACACCGCGTGGTGGTATGGCGACGGTCAACTCTACCGCGTTTTTCTGCACAGCATTTCGGCTGGCAGTAACAACGAACAGCGGCAACTCGGAACCATCGCCGTTGGCTATCAAATTGACTCAACGGTAGCGGCCGAAGTGGCGGCTACGTCCGGGAGCCAAATAGCGCTCGCGGCCGGCAAAAAAATTATCGCTTCAACTTTCTCTCCGCGTGAAGAAAACGAGCTGCAAGCAAAGATTGATTCAGATCAAGTACTGGCGACCGCCACGAAAGAGCTCGCCTTAGGCTCGGATCATTATCAAGCTGCCACCGTGTCCATCCATGATGGGCCGCCGGCTAGCGTGACGTGTTACGTCCTGATGTCTTTGCGGCCGGCCAACATCTTCCTGCAGCGCCTCAATCGCACTATTTTAATTCTTGGCCTTTCCGCCATCGTGCTCGCCGGCATTCTTCTTAGCTTCGTGTCCACAACTATCACCCACCCACTCGATAATTTGGTCGCCGGCGTTCGCGCACTCGCCGAAGGCGACTATACTTATTCCATTAAGCCGCGCGGCAGCAGCGAAGTTGCGGAACTAAGCGAAGCTTTTTCCAAGATGCGCGGCGAGCTGCAAACCTCGGAACAGCGTCGCTTTGCCGCAGAGCGCATCGCCGCCTTTGGCAGAGCGGCCAGTTCCATCTCCCATGATCTTCGCCACTATCTTGCTGCCGTGGTAGCCAACGCGGAATTTTTGTACGAAGCGGAAAAACTCAAGTTGAACCGTGACGAAATCTACGGCGAGATTAAGACCGCCTCCGAGCAAATGACCGATCTGCTGGATTCGCTGCGTGAACTGTCCCGCGCAGAAGGTTCCATTTCTCCCCGGCCCGCTTCCATCGACCAAACCATTCGCCGCGCCGCCGATGCTGTCCGCGCTCGGGCGGAATCGCGAACCCGTTCCATTACGCTGCGCACCTCCGGAGACATGTCGGGAACCTTCGACCCGCAAAAACTTGAGCGTTGCTTCTTCAACCTGGTATTGAACGCGGTGGAAGCGTCAACGCAAGCGCAAAGTGAGATTGCTGTGGACGTTCGCTCGCTGTCGGGAGTGTTCGAAATTCGTGTTGTCGATCAAGGTTCCGGAGTGCCTGCCAGTATTCGCGACACCCTGTTTGATCCGTTCGTCAGCTACGGTAAGCCCACCGGAACAGGCCTGGGCTTGGCAATAGTGAACAAAATCGTTCACGATCATGGCGGCTCCGTCGTGGTGGAACAAACTTCAATCTCCGGCACCACATTCCTCGTGAAATTGCCGCGCCGCGTTGCCGCCTTGAGCGACTCAATCCAAGCTGTAAGCACGTAAACTCGCTTTGGTTTTCGGCTTTGCTGGGAGACCTTCCCGTGACTTCAAAGTGACAATGTTTTTGCCCGCTGGCGACAACCCTTCCCGCGCAACCCGGCACACTCTCTCTCGATACACTGCACGAATAAAGTTCGCGCGGAATCCATTCAGGGAGGAAAATTTATGAATTCACCAGGGTTGATGAAAATTTCGGGAATGTCCTTCGGAGTTCTTTTATTTGGCCTCGCTATGAGCGCTGGCGCCTCCGCTCAATATGGCGGAGGAATGAGCGGCACCGGGACCGGAGCGACTGGTTCGGGAAGCACCGGCAATACCAGCGGGTATAGCTCCGGAAACGGGAAAGCGATCGGCATCGGAGTGGGGGCAGCAGCCGGCGCGGCGGTTGGCATCGGGTTGCTGGTTCATCATCATCACGTAGTCGCAGCGCGCAATCAGGCGTCCCTTGTCGGTTGCACACAGTCCGTTCTCAAGGGAATCAGCCTGAAGAATGAGACCGACAATCTCACCTACAGGATCGTTTCCAGTTCCACTTCGTTGCAACCCGGCGAGCGCGTTGAAGTCAAAGGAGCATTGGCCAGCCAGGCCTCTGAATCACCTTCATTCCACGTGCAAAGCCTGGTGAAGAATTACGGTACTTGCGATTCAGCAGTCGCATCAGCCGCCAAGTCTCCTGAGTCTAAAAACGTAACCGCACAGTTGGCTAAGTAGCTCGCTCCGGCAAATTTTTGCCGCGGCAGACTAGGACCACTGGGACCAGCCCGGCTTTGCCCCAGTGGTCTTTTTGTGTGAGCATGCGATGGGCCCAGGAGGTCTGCCGTGCTCAAAAAAATATTTCTCCCTCTGATCATCGGGGCCTCAATATCCGTTCCTGCAGTCTTGGCCAAAGTTTCCCATCGCGCCGCCACTTGCGAGGGCAAAAGGTATTCCTATCGTTTGTTCATTCCCATTACTCCATCGCAAAAGTCTCCAGCCATTTTGCTGCTTCATGGCGCAGGCGATTCTCCTGATCCCATGATCGACGAATGGAAGTCGCTAGCCGATGGTCAAGCAATCGTTCTGGTAGCTCCAGAATTGCCACGCACCGTAGAATTTGAAGCCGTCGCGCCGAGTGTCTTCCATTGTGTTATGGAGGATGCGAAAAGCGTCGCGAGTCTGGACGAGAAACGCCTATTCGTCTTTGGCAACTCGATGGGCGGTTACCTGGCCTATGATGCTGCGGCTTTCCAATCGGAGTACTTCGCTGCCGTGGGAGTTCATGCCATGGGCATCGATCCGCAATACGACCGCATCTTGGAGCAGGCCAAACGCAAAATTCCTTTCATCATCTATATGGGCGATCACGATCCGCTGGTCTCCCTAAAGAACGTCAGAAGAACCAAAGACTTGCTGGAGAACCGGGGTTTTCCTGTGCAATATGAAGAGCTCAAAGGGCATGATCACAATTATTATTATGTAGCGAAGCAGGTCAACGCGGGCGTTTGGCAGTTTTTTGTTACTCATTCCTTGCCGTAATGTCACGATTATGCCCGCCGTTTGGGAATCCACCCTACAATAAACACTGTATGTCCACTCAACGCCGCTCTGGCTAACATCTCACGAACTATGACAAACCGTACTCAGGTCTCCTTCAACATCTGCAGAGTGCTGGACGCTTAGGACGTGATTCCACCAGATCGAACGTCATCACACCAACTGATTTCGCGAATTCCTTCAGGTGCTCACTGATGCGTTGCCGCATTCTTATTGTGGACGACCATGAAGTAGTGCGCCGCGGCCTTCGCACCCTTTTGTCTGCACGCAGCCAGTGGGAAATTTGCGGCGAAGCCGCAGACGGGCAGGAGGCCATCGAGAAGGCAAAAGCTTTGCACCCCGATGTCATCCTGATGGACATCTCCATGCCGCGCATGAATGGTTTGGACGCGACGCGCCTTCTGCATTCGGAAGCTGCCGATAGCAAAGTCATCATCGTCAGTCAAAACGATCCTAGAATTGTGCGCGAGCAGGCCCACGCCATCGGTGCCGCTGCTTACGTAGTGAAGAGCGATCTTGCCGAGAAACTTGTCGCCACCATCGACAAGGTCATCGGCGCAGCTCCGAGCCCCTCGTCCGCGCCCACTCAGCGCACAGCATCGCAAAGCGCCGCCGGTAGTTGGCTTGCCGGAGGTGGTGGACTCGGTCAACTGATCGGTGAGTACGACTGGTCGAAAACGCCGCTAGGCGCCCTCGATCATTGGCCGCAAAGCTTGCGAACTTCCATCAGTCTCATGCTCAACTCTCGTCACCCGATGTGGATCGGCTGGGGACCAGAGATGACCTTCCTGTATAACGATGCGTACATCGCGGTCTTGAGCGAGGCGAAACATCCGCAAGCCTTGGGCCGTCCGGCGCGCGAGGTATGGTCGGAAATCTGGGACATCTGCGGTCCGCTGGCCGACAAGGTTTTCCAAAGAGGCGAGGCCACCTTCGTCGACGACGTGCGTCTTTTCATGAGTCGTGGCAAGCTGTTGGAAGAAACCTACTACTCCTTTTCCTACAGTCCCATTCACGACGAATCTGGACGCGTGGCGGGATTGTTCTGCCCGAGCACCGATACTACCGCAAAAATTCTAAATGCCCGACGCTTGCGTACGCTTTCGGAACTCGCTGCGAATGCCGTCGTCGAGAAATCCACCGAGGCTGCCTGCGCATCTTCCTTCGCAACGCTGGCGAGAAATCCGGACGACGTTCCATTCGCCTTGCTCTATTTGCTGGATGAAGACGGCGCGGCATTACTCAAGCAGAGCAC